>NZ_JAUBTF010000016.1:0-116248 GCF_036702355.1 Microcoleus sp. D3_18_C4 | reverse complement strand
ACTCGATCGAATAAGCTTTCATTTTTTCTGCTGATGTACTGAATGTAGTGTACCACATTTACATGGAATTTGCTGTAACTTCTTACGAAGCTGCTTGAAATGCTTGGGGTTGGCAATCTTATTGCCGTCGCTAGTAGCACTCAGGCTACTAATTCCCACGTCCAAGCCGATTGTTTTATTTGTTTTGGGAAGTGGTTTGAGCGTGTAGTCGTCTACAAGTATAGAGACATACCAGCGTCCAGCCGGTGTTAGTTTTACCGTCATAGTAGAAGGAACACAGCTTGCTGGAATTTGTTTGCTCCAGCGAATAGGTAGCGGGTCATTGCACTTTGCCAGAAACACTTGCCCGTTTTTCCAACGGAAAGCTGACGCGGGTGAACTCAGCGCTACCACCCTTGTGTTTTTTTTTGAAATTAGGGTACTTGGCTCGTCCCCCAAAGAAATTGGTAAAAGCTGTTTGAAGGTGTCTGAGTCCCTGTTGAAGAGGTACGCAACTAACTTCGTTGAGGAAGTCGAGTTCCTCTTCTTTTTTCCAATTCGTCAGCATCGAGGAAGTTTCTCTGTAGCCAACCCTCTCTTGACGCTCGTACCAAGCTTCCGTGCGGGCCGGCAAAGCCTTGTTATACACTAACCGGGTACAACCCATTGTCCGTCGCAAGAGATTTTCTTGCTCGACGGTCGGGTAGAATCGGTAGCGGTAGGCTTTTTCCATCTTCACGCTCTAGCACGTCTTTTGTGAGTTAGTCGCTTTGGTTTTGTGTCTTTTTGTGAAGCCGTTCTATAAGGACGGGGTTTCTACCCATTTTTCTGATGAGCGATCCCAGAAGAGCTATGATTGTAAAGATACTGGGGTTTTGCCCCTCCTATTGCGACATATTAATGGTTGCTGCCGATCGCGCGTAAAATATTTTTGATAAAATATTGTCTCGCAATCCGGCGGCAACGCTTAAAAAACTGGCAATTTTTGTCAGCCCGATCGCAGATAGACTCCCCCGACTTTACTCACGCCGCGCTGGCACGCCCGCTACGGCAAAATTATTTATCTATAAGACTCAGGTGAACAATAACCGTACTGTTTCAGATACTAAGCGAAGTTTCTATACGATTCACACTCGACCGATCAACTCAATTTACCGTCGAGTGGTGGAAGAGTTGATGGTAGAAATGCACTTGCTTTCAGCGAATGCCGATTTTCAATACGACCCGATTTATGCTTTGGGTGTAGTGACAGCTTTTGATCGATTCATGCTTGGGTACGCCCCAGAAGCCGACAGAGTTTCGATTTTTAACGCTTTGTGCAAGTCCCTAGAAGACGATCCAGAGCGCTACAAGCAAGACGCTCAGCGATTGGAAAGCTTGGCAGATAGACTTTCTGGGCAAGAGTTGCTCTCGTGGCTCGATCGCTCTACCAGCTTTGAAGATACAGCGGATTTGCAAGCGTCTTTAGGGGCGATCGCCAGCAACCCTCAATTTAAGTACAGCCGCTTGTTCGCGATCGGTTTGTTCTCGCTGTTAGAAAAAGCTGACCCTAACTTAGTAAAAGACCAAGAAACGCGAAACGACGCGATCGCTAAAGTCTGTGTGGCCTTGCACCTGCCAGAAGACAAAGTTAGCAAAGATTTAGATTTGTACCGCAGCAATTTGGAAAAAATGGCTCAAGCACGAATAGTGCTTCAAGATGTCATCCAAGCGGAACGGAAAAAACGCGAAAAGCGAGAAACAAAAGTTACCGCTGGCCCCTCCGCTGAGTCTTCTGACAGCAGCAATTAATCGTTTGAAGGAAGAAGGAAGTTCGGCAACGGATTCTCTAACGGATGTAACGGATGTCAGGAACAAGGAAGAAGGAAGTTCGGCAACGGATTCTCTAACGGATGTAACGGATGTCAGGAACAAGGAAGAAGAAAGAGGGAGTTTTTTATTTTTTACATCAAATAAAAACTCTTAAATTTTTAATTTTTTTTCTTGAATTCTGGCTTCGGCCTTGTGCCTTCAGATGTTGGTTGCCCAGAAACTAAAAATCCCGCTTTCTGAATTGAGCGGGATCGACTTAATCAAAATATAGCTGTTGGGGTGGTACTAAGGCTGGGGCTCAAAATTAGTGGCGTTAGCTTGCAGCCAAGTGCTTAGCTGTGAAAGAACTTCGTTTCCCGAAGACTTGCCCAAAGCTGTGGGGTTTGGGGTGTCGGGCCGATCCAAGTTGCGGGCGATCGCTGCGTTGACTTCTTTGGAAATCAAATCGTGAAGTTGCTCTTTAGCCCTAGCCCTTTGAAAGTGAGCGCCCTCTTCCGTCGTAGCGTACAGAGGTGGCAGCCTATTTAAAGCATAAGCTGCAATATCTCCCACATCCAGACTCAGGTCGCTCGTCGCCTCAATTTCTGCTACCCTAGCGATCGCATCGCTGAGTACCAACTCTTCCATCACGTTGATGAACTGTTTGCGTGGCAGAACTACAACTTCGCCAGTCAACAAAGAGCCCATCAGACGATCGAGAGCCATGTACTCTTCGATCGACAATTCCGAAGCCGTATTGCAGATCCGTCCCACCTCAGCTTCCATAGACGGCGTTAAATAGCCATCCTGCAAAGCCTGTTCAACAATTTTTTCAATACTCATATATGCGTCCCCGCTCAACGGCATCATCAATAAAGTTTTGTGAAGACGCGATTGTTAGCGTCTTGAGATTCGAGTTTTGAGAGTTGAGTTGAGAAATTTTATACAAATCCTAACTCAATACTGATAACCCATCACAGTTATCTGCACACCCTAGCCACAAACTTACCCCATAATTGACTGATAAATCCGTCAAAACCTGTAAAAACTCCTACTCAACTCCCTGAAGTCGCCAAGGTACAGGATCGACCGACTGCCCATGCACGTAAAGTCCCCAATGCAGGTGAGGGCCTGTAGAAGCCCCCGTTGACCCCACAGTACCAATTACTTGACCGGCTTTCACGACATCGCCTTCCTTGACATCAATCCGGCTGAGGTGCATCAAAATACTTGCTACGCCCTGACCGTGGTCGATACCAACCACGTTTCCGTGGATTTTGAAGCCTTGCGATTCACGTCCCACTAGAGACACGCGACCGGCTGCTGGTGCCACTACAGGGGAACCGGAAGGACCCGCGTAATCCACGCCGCGGTGGTAGTAGTCTTGAGCAAATACCCCATTATAATAGCGTCGCACCCCGTAAATAGTGGTAATTTCGCCGGAGTTGGGGCGCAACAATTTGCCGTCCCAAAATTTTTCGGGTGTCACGAGTGCTTTAAATGCGTCTACGCGATCGAATTCAGCATCTGTACCTTCCTCGTCTTTCCCAGGCGGTAGCCAGATGGATTGAGTGGGAAAATTTCGATCGCGCACTTGCACGCTCAAGTTCTGCACTTGTCCGTCACCTGCGACTTGGATTTGGCGGGCACCGGGTTTCTCTACCGGCGTCGTCGGCAACAGGGCCCGAAAGCGGCCGTTGCCGATCGGAAACGCGGGGTAGTTTTTTTGCTGTAGAGACACTTTGGGAGTTTCCCCGCCGTTACCGTCAACTTGAATCATTACTGACAGCGTATCTCCCAGTTGGGGATTGGCCGGCGTCACAACTACCTGCAAAGCTTGCACCGGCAGGGCAAAACTCAGAAAGCCAGCAACAATTCCCCCGATCGAACTAGCGGTTAGCTTGTTTGCTTTCAACTGCCCCCACCGCAAAATCCGACCTGTAATTATTTCCGTACTTAGCCCGCAGTTGTCTCGATTCACACTCATTACCATCACTAGCAGTCCTTAACCTTTCTCTCGCTGATATATTTTTAACTATCTAGACTAACTATAGCAATCCGCAATGAGTCCAGAGAAACAGCCGTAGATAAAAATTGAGAATGGCTATAATCTTATCACCTAAATTTATAGGGATTCAAAGGTAGCGGTGAAACCATTTAAGGTTAAGCATTCTTCCATAAATTCCTCTACATCATTGACATTCTCAAGCTGATATTCCATAATCCGTTGACCATCGCCTTTCATCTTTTTGGAAGAAAGAGGCGTAGCCGGATATTTATCAGCGATCGCTTTGAAAGCTTTGGAATGGGTATCCCAGCTTTCAGCAGAACATTTTATGGTTAAAAGCCACATGATGAAATTCCTCCTTGGGTTGGGTTTAGTAATAGTCTGACACGAGTAAAACTTAAATCGATAGTGCCGAAAAATCAAGAGATTCGGTGGTTTGGAAAAAAGCTAAAAGCCTAGCCACTATGCGAGCGACACCACCCTTAACATTCGACTCCACATTCAAAGGCATCACCGGATCATGGAGTGATAAGCGTAACAGAAACCAGCCGGATTCGCTAGCTGACGTGCTGGAAATTCGCAGACCTTCGTAGTTATTGGGAACTATTTTCCAGTCTGCTTGCGTCGAGACAAATTGTTGCAGTTGTTCAATAACCCGATCGCCGTGAGCCTTGAAATCATCCACACCAATTTTAATCCGAAATTCTGCACTTTCTTCGGGTTCTTTTAAATTCGCAATTAAATCCGGCAAAGATTGATTTGCTAGCTTTGATTTAGCCAATTCAATCAACAATTTGCTGACCAAATAAGCGCCATCATCCAGAAAGTAATTTTCTTTCAAAGCTCCATGTCCAGAGGTTTCAATCGCCAGCCATGATTCCTGTCCGGCTTCATTGAGGCGTATCGACTCGTCAATCACATTTTTGTAGCCGCGTTTAAAGCGATGGTGAATCCCTTTTAAATCTTGTTCGATGAATTGCGTTAAGCCATCGGAGGTGATAGAATCCGTGACAATGGTAGAGCCTGGGTGTTCTTTTAAGATGATGGCAGAAATCAAGGCAATTAAGCGATTGCGATTGAGTTCCTTGCCAACTTGATCGACGGCCGCACTGCGATCGACATCGGTATCAAAAATAATCCCAAAATCAGCTTGGTGTTCAATTACCGCTTGACAAATTGACTGCATTGCCTGTTTATCTTCGGGATTTGGCACATGATTGGGGAAAGTACCATCGGGTTCTAAAAACTGACTGCCCGTAGTGTCTGCACCTAAAGGTTTTAAGACTTTATCAACATAAAAACCGCCAGCACCGTTTCCTGCATCTACAACAATTTTTAATCCTGTTAGTGGTTGCTCAAAATTATCGGGATGATTGACTGCTTCCCTAATGTTGGTGACAAATTGGTTAGCATAAACTGAGATAAAATCATGCTTTGTAATCTTACCGGGCGATGAGGCGGGCTGAAAGTAATTGCTTTGGGCTAGTGTTAAGATATCTGTAATATCCTGCTTTTGTAACCCACCTTTGGCAGTGAAAAACTTTAAGCCATTGCGATTAAATGGCAAATGGCTAGCAGTGAGCATAATCGCGCCGTCGCAATCAAAACCAGGGGTAATGGTACTCATAAACATGGCGGGGGTTGAGGCCATGTCAAAGTCGTACACTGTTGCACCAACTGAGGCGATTCCCTCCATGACTGCTTGCATTAAGGTTGGGCCTGATAGGCGACTGTCACGCCCGATCGCGATCGTTAATTCTGCCGCTGGTTTATTGACTTTTTGCACCAGCCAACTGACAAATGATTTACCTAAGATTGTCGCAATTTCGGGCGTTAGGTTGACTTTTTCATTGGGAACTCCTTCGAGGGCGATACCGCGAATGTCTGATCCATTTTGAAGTTTTGTCCAGTTGAAGATTTGCATAATAATGGATGGTAAGTAAAAAGATCGGAGTCGGCGGTTGAAACCGATAATACAAAGTTTTGTCTGTAGCTAGACGGTTCGACTCAGCTTACCCGAACGTCTTTCGCGGACTAATAAATAAACAGGGGAGAAATTTGGGATTTGGTATTATTAGTCATTAGGGTGACAGAGTTTTTCAATTCAATCAGCTAATCGGCATTTAAGTTGTATTTAAAGAAACAATCCCAGTCTTGTGGGTGGGATTTGAGCAACGCCCAAAATATCCAATTGAAATGTTGACCCGCTGACGGAGAATTTTGACCCCATCACCGCTAAGCTTAAGCTCTAATTTCTTAGTCGCGTTCCACACTGTAAATTGCCTGCAAGCGGAACTCACCATGAGGGGGAACTTCGACAATATCTGTAGCTGCATTGGTCGTTTCTACGCAGAGTAAACGCTGATAATCTGCATCATCAAGGTCGGCCATATTTGCAGAAATTGTCACCCAGGGATTCCACACTACGACGGATTTACTACCAGATGATTTAATGCGAATCCGACGATTGAGGGCGCTATCGTCAATGACTAATTCATTGGTGACATCAAGATAAATACGATCGACTTCACCTGTTACTACTACTGCACCCACTTGAGTTTTTTCGACACCACCATCCGCTTTATCAAGATACTGGCTATTTTCTAAGCCTAAAATCTGCACGCGGTTGATATCGCCGACTTGGAAATAGGTGTGGAAAGCTTGGGTGAGGGGAAATGCTTTGTCGCCTAGATTGCGGGTGATTAATTCTACCGTGAGGCTGGTGCCGATCGTAATTGCGATCGCCAGTTCAAAGGCTTGGGGCCAAATTGCTCTAGTTTCATCGGTATCCTTGAGTCCGAGAGTGACTTTGGTTGCGCCGTCTGGGGTTGTGGCGGTTTCTAGCACATTCCAGAGGCGATTCCGCACAAACCCATGACTCGGACGCCCCAAGGCTTCGGGATCGGGGCCAAACCAGGGCCAACAGATGGGTATACCGCCTTTGATGGCTTTCCCTTCGGCATAGTAGGCTTTGTCGCTGACGAACATCAAGTCTGTGGTTTCGGTGGCGGGTTGAAAGGAGAGAACTTGACCGGAATACACAGAAATTAAGGCTTTGGCTTGACCGTTGTCGATGTGAATCATCGGGAAACCACCGTTTCCGGTGGCGAATGTGAGGTTCCCGGCAATGCCGTAGTCTGTGTTTAATTGGTCAATACTCATGCTGTTGGCTTGGTGAATTGCTTTACAATTATCCGATATTATGGTTGCGAGATTGATTAGATTGTTGGGTTGGACGCGGGAAGGTGCGATCAACACAATCATGCACTCAGAGAAACGAATTGGGAGTGCCAACACCTCGCCAGGGGATGTGCGATCGAACCCACCGACACACCTTGCTGAGTTCCCCGTCAGCCAGCTAATGCAGCAGTTCCTCAAAACACGGCGCAGCCGCCAAACTCCGCATCTCTTCGAGGGTGATTTCAGGTGACAATTGCCAGAAATGCGCCTAAAACAAGCCAAAGAGCGCTATCCGAGTGACTGCATCCGCTAGCGTTCGCATCGAATCACGTCACGGCAATGGGAACCTGCCTTGTACTTGAGGCCGCATCAAAAAAGCCTTTATTGAGCGACTGGTTTACAGAAACACTAAAAAAGTTATTCCTAGTGGATTTGTGTAAAACCGACGATCGCAAATCCGCTTAATTACCAAGCGCGATCGTATTGAATTGGAGCAGGCACCGACTGACGTAGTTGCTTCGCAGCCCGCATCGGCCAATAAGGATCGCGCAGCATTTCTCTGGCAAGTAACACCATATCTGCTTGACCTGTACGAATGATGTGGTCAGCCTGGGCGGGTGCAGTAATCATACCAACGGCTCCGGTGGCGATGTTCGCTTCGCGTCGAATGCGATCGGCAAAAATAGTTTGATAACCTGCACCCGTGGGAATCTTTTCACCGGGTACAATTGCGCCTGAAGAACAATCGATTAAATCAACGCCCAGTGACTTTAATTTATCGCTGAGTACAATACTTTGTTCAATGTCCCAACCATTTGGAACCCAATCGGTTGCAGAGATGCGAACCCAAAGTGGTATTCGATCGGGCAAAACATTTCGCACCGCTTGTACAACTTCACATAAAAACCGGATGCGATTCTCAAAACTGCCACCATAGTCATCAGTCCGTTGATTGCTCAAGGGAGACAGAAATTCATGTAGTAGGTAGCCGTGAGCAGCATGAATCTCGATTACCTCAAATCCGGCTTCTAGGGCGCGTTGAGCTGCGTTGACAAAGAGTGCCGTCTGCTTCTGAATCTCTTCGATACTCAGAGCAATGGGGGCGGGGCTATCGGGTTTAAATGGAATGGCGCTAGGGGCGATCGAAGTCCATCCTCCCTCAGATTCCGAAAGCACATCGCCGCCCTCCCACGGAAGTGCTGTACTGGCTTTTCGACCTGCATGAGCCAATTGAATTCCCGCAACCGCACCGTTGCGGTGAATTAACTCGACGATTCGCGCCAACATTTCAATATGAGCATCGTCCCAGATTCCCAAATCTTGCGGCGTAATTCGTCCTTCAGGCTCGACTGCCGCTGCTTCAGTCATGACAAGCCCTGCCCCTCCTACGGCTCGACTGACGAGATGAACCAGATGCCAATCATTCGCGAATCCATCAACGCTTGAATATTGACACATGGGAGAAACTGCAATGCGATTTCGGAAGGTAACGCCACGTTGATCCAATGGCTCAAATAAATGCGACATGGTTGTAAACCCGTGATTTATAAAATGCTACAGATGTCAAGTACAGACTTTCTTGACGCTGGGAAGTTGACTGACTTCATTCCACCAAGTCCGCAGTTTCGGAGTTTGAGCCATCGTTGCTTCGTACTCTGGGGTCTGCGATAGGTAGGTGAAGACCGGAATTAGGTAAAAATCGGCAATGCTCAGTTCGTGACCGAGCAAATACGGGTGTCCTACAGTTAGGGACTCGATCGCCTCTAGTGCAGTTTTTACAGGTGCGATGGCAGCTTTGTCCAACCTACATCCCGAATGGACAAGTCATTTTGAGGTATCAAGAGCAACGACCAAATCACTTGTCTAAAACCTAAATCTTTATTGTTAGCAAAACCGGGGATTACTAGAAAAAGACACAAAAGTGCCTGAGTAATTATCCAGTATATCGGGTAAATCCGCAAGCAGGGCTTGAATAAATAAAAACGATGTTAACTAATCCTTTTTACCGAGCGCCGATCTGTGAACGTAAACCGTGATAAAACCGCCCAATAGAAAAAAGTAATCAACACCACTTTATTCCGCCTGAAATTCATTAAATAAAGTAACTTGATTTAATCTCTCCGCGCTCATATCGTTGAGGTGAAACATTACCCTCAATCAAGGCGCAATGCCTCGATCTACTTGCAAGAGGTTAAGCTTCTTTTGAGGAGTGAAACTCTTTGGTATCAGAAAATACCTGGTTCTATAGTTGCAGTTGCCCTGACTCCCCAACTACATTCAACCCACTAAACATAATCAACACATTAGACACTATAATATAACTTTATACTTTTTTCATAAAGTTGTGCAAGAAGACTTCCGACTGATCGTTGACTTAGTTCTAGTTCTCGCTGCTGCCGCAGCAGGAGGACTCTTTGCATCGCTATTGCGACAGCCGGTAATTCTCGGCTACCTCCTTGGAGGGATCGTAGTTGGGCCGGCCGGTTTGGGGCTGATTAAAGAATTAATTCAGGTAGACACCCTGGCTGAATTCGGGGTTGCCTTTCTGTTATTTGCCTTGGGAGTGGAATTTTCTTTCGCCGAACTCCAGAAAGTTAAAGCCATTAGTTTGGGCGGGGGGGGCTTGCAAATTGTGCTGACGATCGCCATTACTACTGCAATTTCCTTGGCTGTAGGGTGGGTAGAATCGCCCGCTCAAGGCGTGTTTTTAGGATCGATTCTGTCGCTTTCCTCGACCGCAGTCGTCCTGAAATGCTTGATGGAACGCAATGAATCCGGTACTTCCCACGGTCAAGTCATGCTGGGAATATTAGTAGTTCAAGATCTGGCTTTGGGGCTAATGCTAGCAGTTTTGCCCGCACTCAATCAGCCAGCAGAGGCGATCGGCATGACGGTAGCGTGGGCCCTGCTGCGGATCGGGTTATTTGCGATCGGTGCTGTAGTCGCCGGCATTTGGATGGTACCGCAGTTGCTGCGATACCTCGCGCAAACAGAAAGCCGGGAACTGTTTTTGCTGGGAGTTGTGGTTTTGGCTTTAGGAATTGCACTACTGACAGAATATCTGGGTTTTTCGATCGAGATGGGCGCATTTGTGGCGGGTTTAATGATTTCGGAGGTGGAATATGCCGACCAAACTCTAACTTATGTCGAGCCTTTGCGAGATATTTTTGCATCCTTATTTTTTGTCACTATCGGGATGTTAATTGACCCGATGTTTCTGTGGAACCATCTAGAAGTAATTCTGGGACTGGTATTTATAGTATTTGTCGGCAAATTCTTGATTATAACGCCGATCGTCCGACTATTTGGCTATCCACTAAAAACAGCATTGATCGCAGGTTTGGGCTTAGCTCAAATAGGAGAATTCTCCTTTGTACTCGCTAGTGCCGGCCAAGTTATGGGGCTGGTTTCGCGGGACGTTTACCTGTTAATTTTAGGAACGACAGCCGTCACCCTCGTGCTAACTCCGTTTGTGTTGAGAAGCGTGCCACAGTTATTGAAATGGGCGGAAAATTTCGGGCCTTTGCAGCGCTATTTTGACGAAACATCTCAACCTGTGGAAATAGCTGAAAGTTTGCCGGAACAAAATTATGTTGTGGTTTGTGGCTACGGGCGAGTCGGCAGAATTTTAGTCAAAATGCTGCAAAGCCGCAACTGTTCTGTTGTGGTAATCGATGAGTCAGAAAGTAGAATTCAAGAGTGCAGAATGCAAGGAATTCCTTACATTTACGGGAATGCTGCCAGCTTGCACGTATTGGAAGCCGCGCGGGTGGAACGGGCAAAAGCAATGGCGATCGCCCTTCCCGATCCCATGAGCACTCGCTTGTGTCTGAAGCGGGCTTTAGAATTAGTCCCGGATTTGGATATTGTGGTGCGGGCCAACCAAGATAAAGATATCGAACTGCTTTACCAACTGGGGGCCTGGGAAGTCGTGCAGCCGGAGTTTGAGGCTAGTTTAGAACTGTCTGCCCACTTGTTGGCTAGTATTGGGATCTCGGCAATGGCGATCGGGCGGGAAGTGCAGCAAATTCGCAGCAGCCGCTATCTGGAATTGCGGCCACCGCGCGAACCTTTGGCGGTTTCGCGGGATTTGAAAGTGGCAGTTCGAGATATGAACAGCGAGTGGTACAGCTTGCCGTCGGGTTCTCCCATTGCCAGCATGACTCTGGAAGAAACTAACCTGCGCCAGTTGACAGGCGTCAGTGTGATGGCGATCGTCCGCGAGAATGGTGAGGAAATTGATTATCCTAACGGCAAGACAGCTTTGCACTCGGGCGATCGACTTTTTGTAGTGGGAGAACCGGAAGAACTCATCAGTTTTGAGTTGCTGGCGAAGGGGGAAGTTGCAGTACCGCAGGGTGACAGTTCTTGCCAGTGGCTGAGGCTGCCAGCAAAGAGCCCTTGGGCGGGCAAAAAACTGTCAGAGGTAGATGTGCTGACCCAGTACGGGGTGCAGGTGCGGGCGATCCGCCGGGAAGGGAAATTTACTCGCTGGCCCGACGGAAGTAGCAATTTGCAAGAAGGCGATCGTTTGCTGCTGTGTGGCGGCTTCTACGAGCTCGGCTTGATGCAGCGGACGGCCTCACCACCGGTGCCGCAACCTGCTTTCAAGCTGCCTTTGGTCAAGGCCCAAGTCAGCGAAAAGCTGTTTAGCGATTAGTCAGCGGGCAGTGGGCAGTGGGCAGTGGGCAGTGGGCAGTTGGCAGTTGGCAGTTGGCAGTGGGCAGTTGGCAGTGGTGAGCTTTCCAGCGAACAGTCAACAGCGAACAGTCAACAATGCCCCATGCCCCATGCCCCATGCCCCATGCCCCATGCCCCATTCACCATTCCCCACTCTCAGCCGTTGGGTTTGAGATAAGCAATGGCTGGTCGCGAGATCAGAATTTGTGTTTCTGAGGGATCGAGGAGGCAAATGCAGCTATTATCCTGCCAAAAAATTCTGCCAGCTACTAAGTCGCCGGTAAGGAGTTTAATCTCCACCTGTTTTTTGTCTTTGATGTAGCTTTGTATTAAGCGAACGCTGGGCAATCCGGTTTCAAATTCAGACATAGTTCAGAAAAATATAGTCAAATATTACCTTAAACCATATTCTTCTCTTTATACCGTTTAACCTTTACTGCCGCAACTACAAGCGCGTCTAATCGATGAGGGAGAAACCCATTGGCAGTTACTTTTCGACGAATATTCATTGAGCCATTGACATCAGCATTAAGTAGGTATCCCTGTGGAGTTATAAATATTATATTTGTTTATATTTCAG
Source organism: Microcoleus sp. D3_18_C4 (assembly GCF_036702355.1). Classification (NCBI taxonomy): domain Bacteria; kingdom Bacillati; phylum Cyanobacteriota; class Cyanophyceae; order Oscillatoriales; family Microcoleaceae; genus Microcoleus; species Microcoleus sp. D3_18_C4. The sequence continues at coordinate 104,030 of NZ_JAUBTF010000016.1, read as the reverse complement.
TAGAAAGGACTATAAATTGCATAAAGTTTTATAATACTGGGAACTGGGTAATTTGGTAATCAAATTATCTAATCAGCTTTAACCAAAAGAGGTTTGTTTTTATGCCGATCGAGTTTGCGAAGTATCAGGGACTGGGCAATGATTTTATTCTAATTGACAACCGCCACTCGTCAGAACCCGCGCTCACGCCAGAACAAGCTGTGGATTGGTGCGATCGACATTTCGGGATTGGCGCAGACGGTGTGATATTTGCTCTTCCGGGTCAAAACGACACTGATTATACAATGCGGATTTTTAACTCCGATGGTTCGGAACCGGAAATGTGCGGCAACGGGATTCGCTGTTTGGCTAAGTTTATCGCCGATTTGGAAGGGTCAGAGGCGAAAACTCAGTACCGCATCCACACTCTGGCTGGTGTGATTACCCCGGAATTGCGATCGGACGGTCAGGTGAAGGTGGATATGGGAGTGCCCCGGCTGCTGGCGGCGGAAATTCCGACAACTTTGGCTGCAGCGGATGCCAAAGCTATAGATGTGCCGATCGAAGTTGCTGATAAATCTTGGTCTGTTACCTGTGTCAGCATGGGTAATCCTCACTGCATTACTTTTGTAGAGGATGTTGCGGCTGTTGCTTTAGAAACTGTCGGGCCTCAATTCGAGCACAACAAAGCCTTCCCGCAGCGTACCAATACGGAATTTATTCAAGTGATACGTTCAGACTATGTAAAAATGCGGGTGTGGGAAAGAGGCGCGGGTGTTACTCTAGCTTGTGGGACTGGTGCTTGTGCTGCTGTGGTAGCTGGGGTGTTGGTAGGCAAGTGCGATCGGGTAACTGCGGTTGAACTCCCCGGCGGCGTTTTGGAAATCGAATGGGCAGAAGTTTCTGGACGGATTTACATGACTGGGCCGGCACAGCGAGTATTTACTGGTTGTATGAGTGATTAGTGATTAATCATTAATCATTAGTCATCAGTCATCAGTCATCAGTCATCAGTTATTAGTTATTAGTAACTGGTCAGAAGGTTTTTTGGGTGGAATTAACAAACAATAAAAATTATTGAATTCAAAATTTTTATTGAATTCTGACCAATGCCTTCCGCCTTCACAAGTTATTGGCTGCGGACTGAAGACTGAAGACTAATAACTAAGCCTGAAATCTAAAATCTAAAATCTAAAATCTAAAATCTAAAATTAACTAGGTGGGCTTGCATGGCTGGAGGTATTTATCTCATTCAGGACGACGATAGGCTGGTAGAAATGATGGAACAGCCCTACGACTCGGAAGACCAGTTACAAGATTTGCTAGTAACTTATCCTAATTTGATCGCGGGAGACCAAATCGATCGCGCGACGCCGCGCAGGTGGCTGTTAATTTCGCGGGAAGCTGCACCCAGCGATGAGGAAACAGCGGTGCAGTGGTCGCTGGATCATTTGTTTCTCGACCAAAATGCAGTTCCTACTTTGGTGGATGTGCGGCGAACTCCGAATGCCGAACTGCGGCAAAAAGTTTTGGGTCAGTCGATCGACTATGCTGCTAATGCGTTGTTTTACTGGCCCATCGATTCAATTATTGCTCTGTTTGAAGCTAATTGTCGCGATCGGGGTCGCGATCCTGAACAGATTTTTGAAGAGTTTCTCGGTGCGGATGCTAATGAAGACCTATTTTGGCAGAAGGTTAAAACTAATTTGCAAGCTGGTAAAGTTCGCTTAGTGTTTGTAGCTGACGAGATTTCCGCTGAAATGCGTCGAGTTGTGGAATTTCTCAACGAACAAATGGACCCGGTTGAAGTTTTGGCCCTGGAAATTAAGCAGTATGTAAGCGAAGACGGTTTGAAAACGCTGGTTCCCAGAGTGATCGGTCAGACCGCCGAAGCACAGCAGAAAAAATCCAGCGCAACGCGCGAAAGAAGGCGCTGGGATGAATCTTCATTTTTTGCGGAAATCAAAGCTAGACGAGGCGCGGACGAGGCGCAAATGGCAAGAGAAATTTACCTGTGGGCAAAAAGTCAAGAACCCGAAGTTCAAATCCAGTGGGGAACGGGGGATGCCTACGGCGGTTTCGCCGCTCAATTGCCTCAAAAGGGCAGAAAGCCCTATCAGTTATTCACTGTAGATATTGCTGGCAGAATGGAGATTTCTGCTGATAATTATGGTTCCCAGCAGCCTTTTAATGCGGAACAAAATTGGCTGGAATTGAGAAGTAAGCTGAGTTCGATCGGTCTGTCGCTGCCTACAGAACCGGGTGAGAGAAGGTCGCCGACTCTGGCTTTGTTTACTTTGCAAGATGAATCTGCCCTCAACCAAGTTATGGAAACTTTTGATTGGGTGATTGAGCAAATTAAAACCTTATAGTTACACTCAGAGATGAGAGAAACGGAGGACACGGCAGTGCCGTTTCCCTACCCCGATTAATTGTAGGGAAACGGCACTGCCCATTAGTGTGAATTTAACGTAAAACCGATAGTCCGGCAAGGGTTGAAACCCCTGCCTCAAAGCTAAAGTCCTCTCAAAGAGGACTAATGAGTTTTTCAGTCCTCTTTGAGAGGACTTTAGCTATTAGACAGGGAATTCATTCCCTGGCGGACTGTCGGGTGGGCGGGAGGACTGGCGCACAAAAAGCTTAAGTTGACACTTATGGGAACTGCGGTGTCCTGATTGTGGGTAATATTAATTCCGATGCTACCGGATTTGATATGACGCACCCTACCCTATGTGCTGGGTAGTATGTATATGCCCGGTTCAGCGTCATCCCCAGGCAGAATTTCACGGCTGCTTTTAACACCTTTACTTTCGCACAGATTTGCAAACGATTCTAAACCCTCTAATCTGGCTGCAAGTTCACTCAACCCATCCAAATATTCAGCTACAGCAATTTGGCGATGTGTCCATGTTTGATCAAATTTAGCAGAACTATAGCACATTTCAAACTCTACATCAACATAATTTTTTTTGCCTCTGATTTGGTCAGGAGATAAAGTGCGATCGCTTGGTGATATTTCCGTAATTCGTTCTACTCGTTCTGAGGCAATATGGTTTTTAAACCGAGAATTAGTAAAGCGATAAGCAGTAGATAGATAAGTGTTTTCATCATTGATTAGTGCCTTACCCCATCTTTCCGCGACTTGTTTAAATTGGGGGATTTGTAAGGCCAGTAATTCTTTAGCTTCTTGATGTTTCCCTATTTCTAAGAGAAGATTGGCTTCTGTTGCTATGGCTACAGCCCAACCTTGAATAGAAACATCAGCATTAAGCATAATTTCAGCATCTAATTCTGGGGTAGCTTGCATTGCTTGATTACTGAGAAATAATCCCACACGGGAAGCTGTTTTAATGGCTGATCTCGGTGATTCATCAGGAAAACGAGAGCGCTCGTCAAGTTCAGCTTTTAAAGCTGCAATTTCTTTAATTAGCATGGCTTGATGAAGATGGGAAATAGCTTTAGCAAGGCTTTTTTGCTTTTGGCGGCTGTCTTCTACCAATAAATACAGATATGCCAATTGTTCAGAGATAATATCTAAGCGATTATCAATCCGGTTAAAGCCTTCTTCCATTGACTGTTGAATGTGACCTAAAGTTTTTTGTACTTGGTGCAGTTTAGATCCCATATAGGCAAAGCCAGCAATACTGATACCAAGGTTTAAAACACTTGCGCCGGCAGCAATTTGACTTAGCCCCATCACTGAGGATAAGGTTTTTTCAAAGCCGATTAATTTACTATCGATACCGATTAATTTATGATCAACACCTATTAATTTATGATAGGTAAGCCCATGACCAATAACATCAATTCCTGCCAAAATGGGAGAAAATGGAACAGTCATCATTGTGCTAGTCACTCCGGGAACTTCGGCTAAATGGCGGACAATTTGACCAGCCTTTACAGTTCCCGCAGCCCATCTAATAACGCTTCCATAGCGTTGCATGGAACCATCAAGTAAACCCTTGAGAATTTCTGGATGTTTAACTAAAAAAGTGGCATCAATCAGCATTTTACTTTCTCCGGTTTAGCGATTATAAACTCCAAGTTTTTCATAGGCTTCTATTTTCAATCTATCAGACACTTTAACATTACCTGCTAAATCAGCTAATTTACGAAAAGCATCATATCTATCGAGTTGATTGACATTACGCTTAAATCCTTCGTCAGATTGCTTGAGTTTAATCTCAACCAAGTAAATGTTATATTCTGATTCGGCTCCTTGGGCCACTGAATACTCATTGATATGAGGTATTTTCTGAGAAAGTTCAGTTTCAGATCCTAGCCATAAATATCTCGTAATTTGGTAAAGTTGTTCTCCCTCACTAACATCAATCTGCTTTTTGTCTTTTAGCGATTCAAGAAAATCTGCGTGCGAGGCGGAAATCACTAAAACTAAAGAAGGTGGTTTGGGAGAAAGTATTCCTAATACTGCTTTTACTCCTAATACTGCTCCTCCTACTACTGCTCCTGCTAATACTGGTACTCCTAATACTATTAATAAACTCTCCATATCCGTAGATTCCATTTTTTAACTCCTGAATGTCATTAGGTTTAAAAGTTGCTTCACTGACGAAAAATCTCTTGTAACTTTTCACAATCTGCTGTTGCATGATCTTTTTTAGCTTCAAACTCACGCCAAAACTGTTTTTTTTGCTCAAAATTGCCCTCAATAATACTTGATTGTTGCTGCAAATCACGTTCAGCTAGATTGGTAATCTCATCAACGGATTCTTTAAAGATATCGCTAACATAATCTAACCGTTGGAGAATCCACTCAAGCAAAATATCCCACAAACTCCCTTTCCCTTTCTCAATTCCACTTGACCATTGTGTTGCCATTAAGCCTGGAGACGGAAGGAAAAGTTCGATGTATTCACCGTCTGTTTTTTTAGAACGGTTTTGCTTAATATTATTTTCTGGCAACTCAAAAAATCTTTCTGGTAAAGTTGGCAAGTTTGGAGCTAACTTTTTGCCTAAATTACTGATGGCTGCTTTTTCAAGATTAATCGAAGAAAAGTTGCCCTCGGTCAGAAAAACTTTTAGTTTCTTAACTTGTTCATCAACTAATGATTCTAAAGCTTGTTCAAACTGTTGTGCGTTTGATTGTAGAACAAACTCTGCCCTTGCAGATATAGCTTCTCTCATCCTGTGATAGAGCAAGCGAACATAGCGTTCATCATCTTCAAGTTCTTTTTTCCCCTTATCATCATCAGCCCGTATACGCTTAACTAAGTATTCTGACTCACCAGAAAATTTACTGAGTCTGCGACTAACATGATCATAGTATTTAGAAATATCCTCAGCTAATGAAGGTAATGTGACTTCCCTTAGTTTATCTCTTAGCTCAAAAGCTCCTTGATTATTTTTAAAAGCATCGCGAACGAGAACAATTAGAGATGTGGTTAAATCCCCTACTACATTTTTTTTAACCGCATCAAATTCAAGTTCTTTTTTCCCCTTATCATCATCAGCCCGTATACGCTTAACTAAGTATTCTGACTCACCAGAAAATTTACTGAGTCTGCGACTAACATGATCATAGTATTTAGAAATATCCTCAGCTAATGAAGGTAATGTGACTTCCCCTAGTTTATCTCTTAGCTCAAAAGCTCCTTGATTATTTTTAAAAGCATCGCGAACTGGAACAATTAGAGATGTGGTTAAATCCCCTACTATATCTTTTTTAACCGCATCAAAAATCCGCTGAAATCCATTACGTCCTTTTTTTACAGCCTCTTGTACGAGTTTATCATTAATTTTAGGATCATTGCTTTTCAAGCCTGCTTTCAGTCCCTCAATTTCTACCTTAAATTCTTTCCCAACTTCTTTGATATTATGAAAATAATGATGGCTTTTCTCTATTTTATTTCTTTCTTGCTCAACCTGTTCCTGTTGGGAAATTTTTATGGGTGAATCCGAATTTCCAGAGATTCTGCTAAAGCATTGTAAGGATCGAATACTTCCAACAATGCAGGAAGTATTACCAATTCAGCAAATGATTCTTGAACCCGCACACGGAAACGATCCCAAAGTTCTCTACCTCCACTCCATTCAAAAGAATAGTGGAGAATTTGCCGCATGGTTTCATCATCAATAGCCTCATTGTCTTCTACCCGATCTTCAATATCGCGAAACCAATTCTTTAAATCTCGGTTATCTTTAGTATTTGATTTAATAACTCCTGCACAGTCTTGAAACATAGCTTTAAGGAGTTTTAACCGTATCTCCTGACTCATCACTGACGGTTGGTTAAAAGCTCCTGAACCCCAAGCACACTGAGCATAATATAAAAGACGAGCATTAAAAGGCAGAACATCAGGAAGTTCTGGAAGCGATAAGACCTCTTTAATTTCTTCTCTTAACTTATCAATCCGCTCTGATAGGGGTAAATCATCGGTTCCTCGGTTATCGACCCGATTTAAGATAAAAATCATCGAATCTGTGCGACCTTGTAGATATTCGACAACTTTCTTTAATTCTTCTAATAAGCGTTTTCTGTGCTCATCATCTACCTGCATATAGTCCAAAGCCACTAAACTAAAAGCTTTATTAACTTGCTTTTGGATAGTTGCTAAGTTAGCCCGGTCTTGAACTGATTTCAATCCAGGTAAATCAATCAATTCGACTCCGATCCCGTTGGGTAAACCCAGTAAAGAAGCATCACAAGCAGGTAAAAGAGGAACATAAGCTGTTATTTGTGGCGCAACATACTCACGCTTTTTCCGCGCATGGTGATAGGAGTGCATCACGGTGCTAATTCGCTGGTATAAATCCTCATCGCTTAATCCCGTCCATTCACCAGTATCCCAAGCAGCATCTTCCGTTTCTGCAATCATTAATCTCTGTTCTTGAGAATGTTTGATGGTTAATACACCCCCACTCATTTCTCCGGCTTCAATCGGTGCGATTTTTCGACCAATCAGCGCGTTAACAATCGTTGACTTTCCAGAGGAAGTTGTGCCCAGAGTAGCAATCCGAAAACTAGGATTTTCTAGGCGTTGGACGGCTTCTTGATAAACAGTTAAAAAATCCTGTAGGCAAGATTGAATCCCCGAATCAGCAAAAACATCCGGGGACGAGTTGACTAAGCTAGAGACTGAGTTGCCTAATTCTTGTAAAAGGTTGCGGGTGTTGTTTAACTTAGATTCAATTACAGGCATGGCAAAAATGCTTCCTTAATGATCTTTGTTAAGTATAACTAAGGAGGCACGGCGTCGGACATCGTACATCCACGGATGTTTTAAACCTTGCCACAAAATAAAGAGTGACTCTTAAATCAACTTGTAGAGTGCGTCGGAGATTGATTATTTCGATTTTAACCGGTTTATTCTGCTCCGGGGCATCCTACACACTAGGCTGTCCCGCACCTTGCGTTATATTTTTCGGGCGGGCGGGACACCCCACAATAATTTCATCAAACTTGATTGTACAATTTGTATGCGCCTGAGCTTGTTAATCTCATTATTATGTTTAGGGGATAATGGGTGTCACCCTCAACATAATAATGAGTTGATGCAGAGTGAGCGGCCGATCGCCAATAACCAATAACCAATGACTACTGACTAATATCGAATGTTTGCTTGTTTCAAACGCCGCAGGGCTTCTCCCAGTCGATCGCAATCTGCAATTAAACTAATTCTCACATATCCTTCGCCGCCCGGCCCAAAAGCATTACCAGGAGTCACCACAACACCCGTTTGCTGCAAAACATTCAGGGCAAAATCAGTAGAACTCATGCCGCGAGTGCAGGGAACCCAAAGATACATTGCAGCCAGAGGTTTAGGAATATTCCACCCTAATTCTGCCAATCCTTCCACCATGAAATCACGGCGAGTCCTGTAACGATTCTGCACTTCGTGCAAGTAACTGTCCGGCAATTGCAGTGCTGTTTCTGCTGCTGTTTGCAATGCGGAAAATATACCGTAATCTAGGTTAGTTTTTAATGTCCGCAAACCTTGAATAATCTTGCTATTTCCTACTACAAAACCGACGCGCCAGCCTGCCATATTGTAAGTTTTGGACATGGTGTGAAATTCGACGCCGATTTCTTTACCGCCGGGAATTTCTAATAAACTTGTCGGTTGATAGCCGTCAAAGGCTAATTCCGCATAACACAAGTCGTGAACCAGCAAGATTTGATGCTTGTGTGCGAAAGCCACAATATCTTTGTAAAATTCGCGGGGTGCAGTTGCTCCAGTCGGATTGCTGGGATAATTGAAATAGAGTATTTTGGCTTGTTCGGCTACGCTGTCGGGAATGTCGGCTAAGTCAATTACCCAGTCATTTTCGGGTTTGAGGATGATGTTGTGAACTTTTGCACCCGCAATGATTGGCCCGCGAAATAATACGGGATAAGCAGGACTCGGTACTAATATTACGTCCCCTGGATTGATATAGGCGATCGCAAAATGTGCTAAACCTTCTTTAGAACCCAACAAAGGCAATGCTTCGCTTTCTGGATCGAGTTCAACATTGTAGCGACGGCTGTACCATTTAGTAATAGTACGGCGAAAACTGGCAGTTCCTTCAAATGGTGGATAGCCGTGATTTGCAGGATTTTGGATGGCTGCGACAGCGGCTTCTACTACTGGTTGAGGAGTGGCACCGTCGGGGTTTCCCATTCCTAAGTCTATTAAATCGAGTCCTTGTTCGCGGGCGCGGGCTTTGAGTTCGTCGAGACGGGCAAATACGTAGGGCGGTAGTTTTTGCAACCTGTCAGCAGGGCTAATCCAATCCAAGGTCATTTATTTTGTGTCAGTTGTCAGTTTTCCTGGTTTGTAGTAAGGACTTTCGTCCTTGCTAGCACAGCCTTTTCAGGACTTTAGTCCTTACTACAAACTGTTTTAATTCTTAATCTTTAATTCTCCCACAGGTGCGGTGGTAGAAACCATCGCTGCCATTAATTGTTGGGGAACAACTTTAAAAGGCAGTCGGTGGATGTCGGAATTGGGATTGCAGGCGATATCGGCGGCGCGCTGCAATTCTGCTATGGTAATGTCTCCGAGTCCGAGGTTCTCTAAAGTTTGGGGCAATCCAATTTCCGCGTAGAATTTTAGCAGTTGCTGTCTGGCGCTAGCGGCAAGTTGATTGTTTTGCAGCATTTCTTCTAGTCGCAGTTGCACTAAAATGCCGTAGGCAACTTTTTCGCCGTGCAATGTGCCGTGACTTGCTAATAGATGAGTTAGACCGTTGTGGACGGCGTGGGCGGCGACGGTGCGACATTGGGCACCACCAATTCCGCCGATTACTCCTGCTAGCAATACGGCGGCATCTGTGACTTCTTGCCAGGTTTCGCTACCGGGTTCTTTGAGGGCGGTGGCTGATTTTTGGAATAATATATCGCGCAGTATTCTAGCTTGTTGAACGGCGGAAATAATCAGGGTTTGTTCCGAGTGTCCGCTGCTGACTGATGCTTCGTACCATTTGGCGATCGCATCTCCAATTCCTGCTACTAATGTCCGCTGTGGTGCGGTTTGAATTAAGCCGTAGTCTAGTATTAATAAGTCGGGACATCTGGCTAATGTGACATCGTATTGGAATGCGCCTTGTTCTGAATAAATGTTAGAAAGGGCTGTCCAAGCGGCACAAGTGGCTGCTGATGTGGGAATTGTGACGATCGGGATTTTGCACTGATAAGCGACGAGTTTGGCAGCGTCTAAGGCTTTGCCGCCGCCTACACCGATGATGAAATCGGCTTCATGGGTTTGGGCTGCTGCGCGGAGGGTTTCGAGGCTGGTTTCGCTGCAATCCTTGCCGTAGGCTGTTTCAGCGGATTGTAACTGCTGCTGTTCGAGGATTGGTTGCAGGTAGGGTTGGGCGGCGGCGAGGGAGTTACTGCCGCCGACGATTAGCGGCCGCTTTCCGAAACGGGCGATGGCATCTCCGGCTTGTGCGATCGCCGATCGACCTCGCAATACACAGGCGGGAGCAATTGTCAAGGAATAAATTGCAGTTGCGGTGGCGGTTTTGGTGCTTTGGGTTTGAGTCATCGAACCACTGGATAAGTGACGAGAAGGTTGACGCTTTGCAGGATTGCTGGATTTTATAGGATAACTCTAACCCATGTTGGGCGATCGGGTAAGTTTTGTAAAGTTTTTATTAAGTATTGTTGGGCTGTTGGGGGATGGGAGAGGGGAGTTGAGGGCGATCGCTATGATAAATTTAGGAATATAAGCAATTTCAAGGATAGGGCAATGCTGACTAAACAAGATTGGGACTGGTTAGCAGTGTGTTCTCATTATCAAACGGCTGTCACAGTCCAGACACTTCTCAAAGAAGGAAAATCTATGGAAGCAACGGCAGGTTTAGAATCTTTAATTGAAGCAATGGGAAGAACCGAAAAACGAGCAGTAAAAAGCCAGTTAATTCGTTTAATGCTTCATATTATTAAATGGAAATTTCAACCTGAGAAACGAACTGCTAGCTGGGCTATTAGTATTCGTTCGGCGCGGCGAGAGATTGAAGAAAGTCAAGAAGAAATGCCTAGTTTAAACCGTGATTTTATTGAGTCTGTCTGGGAGAAATGTTTTAAAGTTGCGGTGAAAGATGCCGAGGATGAAATGGGTAAAAAATGTCAATTAACCTCACTTTCTTGGTCAGAAGTTTTTGAAGATGAATATACTTTGTCGGATGGCGCTTTAGAAGATGAAAAGTTTGAGTAATTTGCGCGATCGCATTTTTTGGACTGATGCAGTCACCTGGTTTCTCAACCTAACCTGTTTACTGATCGGGACTTACGCAGAACCTTTATATGTTATTAAAATTGAGGCTTAACGTACAAATCCCAGACTCGTTTCACTTCTGCTGCATCTGGTTGAGAAATTTGCCCGATTTTTGCTAGCAACAAAGACTTTTCCAGACAATCTAATCTAGACAAGCGTACTGTTGAAGCAACGCGCAAACCGCTGGCAGACCAATCATTAAGAAATACATCAGTTTGGCTGCGGGGTTTTGCAGAGGTAACGACTGCTGCTACCACATCCTCGCTATCCAACCACAGTAAAAGTATGGGGCGTTTTTTAGAGCCTGCGCCGCCTGTAAAGGGAATATTTGCTACCCAAAAATCACCAGGCTCAATAGTCGTCATAAAGTCCTTCGTCTTCGGGTGCGTAACCTTTCAAAAAAGCATCATGACTGCGAGTAATTGCTGGGTCAATTAAATAGTCTTCGCCGTCTAGTAGCGAGCGCTGGAGAGGCGGTGTTTCTGTTGTTGAAGTGCCAGATTCGGAACTTATGCTAAACTGCTTTGTCTGTTGGGCTTTGTACAAGAGGAATTGAACGAAATCGAGCACTTCCTCTTGTTTTTCTATCGACAGAAGTCGCAAATTTTCTGACACGGTTTGTTCGACATCAATAGTGGGTTTCATTGAATTTTTACCCTTCAGCTTTGTTATATTTCTGCGTTACCTACATATATTGTCACGACTCTCAAAGGTGAGAGCGTTCCTGATTCTAGCCAGTCCAACAATATAACCGGCCAAAGTTCCTCACCTCTGTGGTTTTAATCGTGGGAGGTGGGCTGCTTTTTCCGGCCAAACACACCCGACATACTTAAACCAGTCACTAGCAAGCCAATCATTCCCAAGCCGTTTAAAATCGGGTAAATTGCTTGCAGGTGAAAGATTTCACCTGTATGAATTTTTAACAAGAATCTTGATGAAATTTCTATACCAAGCGGCCACTCTCGGACAATTGTGATCACCATTCCAGTCAAGACAGTCAGCGCGATCGGCAAAGCAACAATAAGGCCTAGAATGCGGTGGTACTTGCGAAATGCTCTCTTCATAGTGGTTGAAAGTTTGGGAATACTGAGGTTATATAAGGAGCGAACGTTGAGTGCTTTTTTCTAAGTAACTGCGATCGCATAACTCTCACAGGACTTACGCACTCCGACGCACATAAACCGGATATTTTAACTTTTATTCAAGGTTTGAACCAATTACCGGAGTTAAAAAACTCGGTTTCTGCGTCCCAGACTTTAGAATCAAGCACTCACCACTTAAATTTAGGACTTAGGAATGCTAGTAATAGTCTTTTCAAGCGACTGCAATTGAGTTAGCACTTGGTCTTTACTTGGCTGAGACTTTTTGAGCGCAGTCATCACTTTTTCTGTGGTATCCTCAACTGCATCGTAGCTTTTAGGAGCTTTAGCTTTGATACCGTCTTCTACTTTCTTCCAGGCATTCTCGAATTTGTCAAATTCGGTTTTGGCTTTGGTAAAGTTTCCAGCCTGAACTGCTGCTTTGGTACTGGACACCACACCACTCAATTCTGCATAGTTTCCCTGGGATGCTGCTTTCTCAGTTTTAACAGCAGTAGCAGCAGGAACCGGGGCGGGTGAAGTTTGCGGAGTGGAAGCTTCCTTAGCGCTGTCGCAACCAGCCAAAGCTATAAGGCTGATGGCGCTAAGGACAAGGATTTGATTAAAACGAGCCATGAAAAATCCTCACATAGATGGATACTAGATTCTATTGTGTCACAAACAAATCAGATCCGTGGGAATAAATCAACATCCTGCGGGATAGTAAATTTTGAAGCTGGAAGTGGGCGGATAGTTGGGTAAGTTTGGTAAGTTTGGGTTTAGGGAGGAAACGCCACTAGATGATGGTTTGCCACTGTTGACCTGAATCCAGTGCCACCCAACCTATTGACTAGCCTCTGGTATGTTTTATGTTCAGAAAGCTAATTCGGGCGAGCGACATTCCTGGTTTTATGGAGGATAATCAACACAGATAATTAAGCTTATTACTAATTCTTGCACAACCGTTTCAGAAACTTTTCCGATACATCTGACAAATCGCTCAGTAGTTACACTCCGCCCTTGCAAAACCTTCCCTGCTGAGTCGGCGTTTCAACAGTTTTCTTCTGTTAGCTGAATCAGAATCATGAAAGGGCGACTTTAAAATTTAGGTTGCCCTGTAGCCACAGGAATTATAATCCGCATGGGGATAGAACTAAACATTTCCGAACTAATCACAACCGCAGGACGTGTTTTCTGAATTTCTTGTCCTCGGGTTGGATCAAGTTGTACCAGCCAAACCTCTCCTCGTTTTGGGTTAGTAGTCATACTCAGTCTCCCAGTCTTCGCCATCGAGTACCGAAAACTCGCTTAATTCAGGATATGTCAAAAAATCTTCGGCTGTAGCAGGTATAAATGGTGCTAGTATTTTATGGCGTTCTGCTATTGGCAGGCTATCAATTTCTCTAACTGATAGCTTGAGAGTAGGTTCGGTTGTTGACGAACTTTTAGACTCGGAACTTTCGCTGGATAACTGCTGTTTCTGTTCCGTTTTTTGCACCAGGAATTGTGCAAAGTCGAGCAATTATTGTTGTTTCTCGGTTGGCAACTGTCGCAAATTCTCTAACAGTGCTTGCTCAAAATTAATGGTTTCTGACATTTCAATTACTTTCCCTAAGTGTTTATCAGTTTATTCGTCACGCAGTCAAGTTTTGTAGTTCCATATTGGCCAATCGACCATAATTTTTATCTTTCCCTCTTACTTCACCCATCACACCGCCAAATCTTGATACTGCCATCATTACTGCCACTAACCAGAGTGTTTCCATCCGGGCTAAAACAGACCGAATTAACCCTGGCTGAATGCCCTTTGAGAGTGAAAATTGTGTCTCCATTTTTTAGATTCCAAAGCTTGATAGTGTTGTCTCCACTACCACTAGCAATAATTTGTCCATCCGGGCTGATGACAACGGAAAAAACCGACTCTGAATGCCCTGTGAGAGTGCGAATTTCCTGTCCGGTTTTCCGATTCCATAGTTTGATAGTGTTGTCTCGACTAGCACTAGCAATAATTTGTCCATCCGAGCTGATGACAACGGAAAAAACCAACTGTGAATGCCCTGTGAGAGTGCGAATTTCCTGTCCGGTTTTTAGATGCCAAAGCTTGATAGTATTGTCATAACTGCCACTAACCAGAGTGTTTCCATCCGGGCTGATAGCGACAGAACAAACCGAGTATGAATGCCCTCTGAGAGTGCGAATTTCCTGCCCGTTTTTCAGATTCCACAGTTTGATAGTATTGTCTTGACTGCCACTAGCAAGAGTTTCTCCGTCTGGACTAAAAGCAAGAGACCGAATTAAAGATGAGTGACCCTTTATGGTTCTAAATTCTTGTCCAGTTTCCAGATTACGCAGCTTAATTTGTTTGTCATAACTGCCACTAGCTAAAATTGTTCCATTAGGGTTAATTGCAACGCAATAAACCGCGCCTGAATGCCCAGAAAAATTACCAATCAGCTCTCCTGTATGGAGATTGCAAAGTTTGCTGCAATTTCCACTGCTGTTACTAGCAAAAGTCTTGCCATCGGGACTAATAACTACGCAATCAACAGATGACATAGCTACGCCATTAAGAGTTTTTACACATTTGAAGGAGTGAGCTTTTCTAATGATTTTTTCTTCTATTTGGTGTTGGCGTTGAGCTTCCGCTTTGGCAGCTTTTTCTATTGGTTGTTGGCGTTTTGCTTCAGCTTTGGCAGCCTTTTGAGATTGACGTTCAGCCTCTACTTGCTCCATCAGCTTTTTCAACTCCTGTTCATACTGTTCTCGCTGTCGCCGCTGAATATCCTGAAGAATATCAAAATAAGGTTTCACCCACTCTTCTGCTAATCCATATTCAGCCAATTCATCCTTTAAATTAAATAACAAAGGTTCATAGCTGGGGTCAATATTGAGATAATACAAATCCGCTAAAAAGCCCGCCAGCAATTTGTGAATCGCTACAATCAACTGCCGAATCATGCGGAGGGCTTTTTTCTCACTTACTCCAGATGCTAAAAGTGCATCTTTGGCCTCTTCCCAGTCAAAAACTTTGGTAGAAAACAGGGATACTTCCTGATTATTCAGGAATCCCCAAAAGCCGACGCGAAAAGTTACGGCATAGTCGCTGATATCGCTATATAAAATTGTAGTAGGAACCGGAGATAAAATTCGCTGCAAGCGTTCCACATCAATATCACCAATCGACTCAGTGAAATAGTCGCTATAAAACTTAACTGGGCGTAAGACATCCTGTTGAGGATAATGCTGTCTGAGAAAATCTCCCACACTTCTCATCTCAATTGGCAAATCTTCACAGAATGTTTCCGGGCATTGCTTGCTAATTTTGGGCGGTGATAGTAAGATTAAGAGGCGGTGTTGCTGCTGAAGTAAAATCTGCTTAGTTTCCTCTCGATTCAACTTAGAAAACCAAGTATTTTTATCCCAAATTGTTTGAATTTCAGCCAGCTTGACCTGAATATCCTTTGCTTGCAATTCCCGCATCAAATCCCGCTGCAAGGCTGCCAGCTTCAGTCTGTCTCGCTGTTCCTGTTCCTGCAACTCAAGGCGGCGTGCTGTTTGTGCTACTGTTAGCTTTAACAATTCCCGATCTCTAGTATCTTTGGCTTTCGCGTATTCCAACATTTCTTGAGAATAACGCTGTTTTGCTTGCTCTATCTCAGTCGAATCCGATGAATTATTGGGATATGGAATCAGGATATCTCGGTAATTTTGAGAGTTATTGCCGAAGGCTTCTCCTAGTTTGTAGCCAATATTTCTGGCGATGGGTGAGAGCACTCCCGATATGTAGGGAGCGATAGCGGCGATGATTGTTGGAAGCATAAATGTGGGTGAGGATGCGGTTATTAATAGTGTAGCAGGATGTTAGGAGGTATAATTCGGATGGTTGCCAGATATTCTGCACTTGTTGATTTTTAGATTTAATTTCATCATTGATACTCCTGGACGCAGAAACCAGGTTTTTTACGGAAATACTGCATTTGACGCTTAAATACTGGTGAAAAACCCGGTTTCTTTGGTATTTAGGCGTCCAGGACTAATTAAACTACCTCTAAACGTGCGATAATCTAAAATCTAAAATTTAAAATCTAAAATCGAATGACTGAACAGCCAACCGCAACCTACCGCACCGAAAGCGACTCGATGGGAGACAAACAAATCCCATCTAATGTCTATTATGGCATCCAAACTCTAAGGGCTATTGAAAATTTTCCGATCAGTGGCATTAAGCCTTTATCAACATACGTTGATGCTTGTGTTTTAATTAAGAAAGCTACGGCGCTCGCCAATGGCGAACTCGGCTGCATTCCCCAAGACATCAGTCAAGCAATTGTCCAAGCAGCAGATGAAATCCTAGCAGGCAATTTGCGCGATCAATTTGTAGTTGATGTCTACCAAGCCGGCGCCGGAACTTCTCACCACATGAACGTTAATGAAGTTCTTTCAAATCGCGCTTTGGAAATTATGGGCGACGAAAAAGGTAATTACAAGCGCGTCAGTCCTAACGATCATGTAAACTACGGTCAATCGACAAATGATGTGATTCCGACGGCGATTCGGATCGGCGGATTGTTGGCGTTAGAAAAAACTCTGTTTCCGGCTTTGTCGGATGCTGTAGTTGCCCTAGAAAACAAAGCAGAAGAATTCAAAAATATTGTTAAATCCGGCCGCACTCACCTACAAGATGCTGTGCCAGTTCGACTCGGCGACACCTTTGGTGCTTGGGCGCAAATTTTGAAAGAACATACCTTGAGAATTGACAGGGCATCCGATGATTTGACATCCCTGGGATTGGGGGGAAGTGCGGCAGGAACAGGCTTAAATACTCACCCTGAATACTGTCAAAAAGTTGCTGAAATTCTATCCGAATTAATCGACCAACCTCTGAAACCAGCAAAGCATTTAATGGCTGCTATGCAGAGTATGGCACCATTTGTAAATGTGTCTGGTGCACTGCGAAATCTCGCTCAGGATTGCGTTAAAATCTCCCATGACTTGCGTTTGATGGACTCCGGGCCGAAAACTGGTTTGAAAGAAATTCAACTGCCTCCTGTGCAACCAGGTTCGTCTATTATGCCGGGAAAATACAATCCTGTGATGGCAGAAATGACATCGATGGTTTGTTTTCAAGTTATGGGTTACGATAGCGCGATCGCCCTGGCCGCCCAAGCGGGACAATTAGAATTAAACGTGATGATGCCCCTGATTGCCTACAATCTCATTCACAGCATCGAAATTTTAGGCAATACCATCAGCGCCCTGACTACACAATGCCTCGCCAAAATTGAAGCTAAGGGCGATCGATGTCTCGCTTATGCTGAAGGTAGTCTCGCCCTCGTTACCGCCCTCAACACTCACATCGGCTATCTCAACGCCGCCGCTGTCGCCAAAGAATCTCTAGAAACCGGCAAATCTTTGCGGCAAATTGTGCTAGAACGGGGTTTAATGAGTGCAGAAGACTTGGCAAAAGTTCTAGATTTAGAGAAAATGAGTGCGATGCCAACATCTTCTGCTAACGTATAGGCGATCGCAGGTATCAGCTAGAAACTAGAAGGCTGAACTCGATTTAATTCTGCCTTCTGCCTTCTGAGTTCTGCCTAACGGCTGTCACAGGTTAAAGTTAAACAATTCAGAATTCAATTTTTTTAGATTTGATTCTGGATTTTTTTATAGTCTAAAGTTTGGGAGCAAGATTTATGCGCGCAGGTTCTTTTGCCAAATTAACTCAAGATAAAGAGAACACAACTCAAGTGACATTTCATTATGTGGAAGGTCAGGCTGAAACTTTCACTATTCCGATGCCTGCACAAGAATTCCAAGAGGAAGTGCTGACTTTGTTAAATCAACCTTGGTTGACTTTCCATTTAGCCGATCAAACGGTTTTTATCTGCACAGCCAGGGTGGTAAAAGTAGAAGTAAAACCTGCTATCCCTGAACTGCAAGGTCAAGGAATATTCTCTAACTCACTGCGAGTTAGTACCATGCAGCGGGCTGCTGTTGGTAGATTGCCGATGAATAGTTAGGGTTCATTTGTATTGAGATGATTCTTGGTAACGCAGGCGCAGATCACCCTGCTTAGGGTGTTCCGTGCCTGCGTTACATTGAGATTATTCCCCCATCGATAACCAATTACAAATTAATTCATAATTATGTCTGCTGTTAGTTTAGTTCAGGCCAATTCATACGATCGCCAAATCTTGCAAGTATCTTTAGAAAGTTTGCTCGCACCCTTGGGCGGAATCTCGGCTTTTGTCAAATCGGGCGATCGGGTTTTACTCAAACCCAATCTCCTCACCGGTTCTCGCCCTACAAAAGAATGCGTCACCCGCCCAGAATTGGTTTACTGCGTCGCTAAAATGGTCATTGAAGCCGGAGGAAAACCATTTTTAGGCGATAGTCCAGCTTTTGGTAGCGCTATGGGTGTAGCCAAAGCAAACGGTTATTTGCCACTGTTGGAAGAACTGAATTTGCCAGTAGTTGAGTTTCAAGGAAAACGCTACGAAACTGTCAGCGAAGATTTCAATCATCTGCGAATTTGCAAAGAAGCAATGGAAGCGGATGTAGTGATTAATTTGCCCAAACTCAAATCTCACGTTCAATTAACCGTGACAATGGGCGTGAAAAACTTGTTCGGCTGCGTCCCCGGCAAAATGAAGGCTTGGTGGCACATGGAAGCTGGCAAAGATAGCGCCAGATTCGGTGAAATGCTGGTAGAAACTGCCCGGGCAATTAACCCAAATTTGACGATTTTGGATGGCATTATCGGTCACGAAGGTAACGGGCCAAGCGGCGGCGAACCTAAATTTTTGGGAATTTTGGCCGCGTCTGATGATGTGTTTGCTTTGGACAGAACTTTAGTTGAAATTATTAATGCTGATCCGGCGGCGGTTCCCACTGTAGCTGCGGCGATGAGATTAGGACTGTGCTCGAATTTAGAGGAAATTGATTTTCCGCTGTTGCAGCCGGAAAATCTCAAGGTTTTGGATTGGAAGTTGCCGGAAAACATGATGCCGATCGACTTTGGTATGCCCCGCGTGATTAAGTCTACTTTCAGGCATTTTTATATCCGGTTTATCAAAGAACGGATGGGGGCTTACGCCGATCGATAGGAGGCATTCGCTACAAACTCATAAAAATGCGCGCTTGTCAATCAGCTCTTGTGCTGAAGATTAAAGAAAAGTTTGGCTTCCCAACTCAATTGGGAGCTAAATTTTCAGATCAAGGAACAGTAGCGGGCGCAACATTTGCGCCCACCGATATATGAAATGGCAAATTTTATACTTCGCTTTCGCAAAAGATTTCAGCAATATTATTGAGGTACAAATGCAAGAAAGTTTTTATTGGTCTCGCTCGCAGCCTACATCGCTACCCAGTTTTATAACTTAATTTATACTTGAAGTATTGCTGAATTCGTAAATATATGAAAACTTACTCAGATCCCGATCGCGGAATGTGAAGTTTTTTTATGCAAAGTGACAAAGCAAGTTAAATGGGTTAGCTTAAATTCGATGTAAGCTGAAAACCACGCCGCAGCAATCGTGTTTCCGAAACCTAATATTTTTTGGGCAGTCATCTGCTGTATTTCGGATTCTGCAATTGTTAATCGCACATAATTGATTTCTGGATTTGACATCCGACACGAGTGGTTATTAGTACGTCAAGTACCTAAATAATGAAAACTCCAATGCAAAGTCAAACGTCCTTAAGCCCTACCGTCGTCTGCCCGATATCGGGAGAGAGTATGAAACCGTGGCTATTCATACCCGGTGATTGGCGCAGACCTGCAAACAAAGAGTCATTTCAATTGTATTGGTGCGAAAAGTCACAACTTGGATGCATTCATCCTCTACCCGATCTCAACAAAATCGCCAGCTTCTACGACATCGATGAGTATTATACTCATCATATAGACTTTACAGGCTTCGTATCGGCCTCTTCTATTTCCTTCTTCGATAAATTGCGTACCCATCTAGCTTGGCGTTTTGATCGCGGAGTAGATGTCACAAGTAAATGGTGGAAGCAACAGTTCGGGACTGCTTCCTGCTCGATATTAGAAATCGGTTGCGCCAACGGGCACCTGCTGCAAGAATTGCAAGCAGATGGTCACAAAGTCTGGGGTGTAGAACCCGATCGACAAGCTTTGGTTTTGGCCCAACAGCGAGGTCTTGATGTATTTTATGGTACTGCTGAATCTTTGCCCCCGGAAGTCAAGTCTAGACAGTACGACCTAATTGTGATGAACCACGTACTCGAACATACCAGAGATCCTTTACTTGCACTCCGCAATGCCATGCAATTGCTCGTGGATGGTGGCAAATTGGTAATGGAAGTACCAAATAACTCTTGTATTGGGCTGAAGTCATCAGGGATTGCATGGATGCATCTAGATGTACCAAGGCATTTGTATTTCTTCACACCGCAGAGCTTCCGCGCTATCTGTGAAAAAGGGGGATTTGAGATAATTTCTACTGAGTTTAATGGCTACTATCGCCAATTTGCCAACAGTTGGATCGATGATGAAAGAAAAATTTTCAGTGTGTTCGATTCAATGGCATCTCATCAGATAGTAAAGCTCCAAGAAAACAGTAAATTCCAAGCTTGGAAGCTACTGCTGACAACAATTGTTGCTGCTGATGAAAACAAGTACGATTCGATCCGGATTGTGGCACAAAAGCCATAGCCAAATCGAGGTAAGGGCAATAAACTTTTGGTTTGATTATCAAGTTTGGTTATACACTCACACTACTTTTGTGATCCCCTGCGATCATCGCCCATGGCAGGATTACAGTCAAACCAAATGCGACTATTGACCCAGCAATCCACCTGACTCGATCAAAACTGAGGCACAAACTTTGTATGTAATGTGTGCAGTCCGCACCTTACCACATAGATAATTTAAAAATTGTTTTCTGGCGTAAGATCGTTTCCAGTTGCATCGGAATCATATATTTGGATCATGTCATATCATGTCCGGTCGTGCGACCGCGATTGTTGTAGGGCCTCCCCTCACGAACAATACCTGCCAATAATTGACAATCTCAAAAACCCGCCCCGACCGGGATATTATGGTTAATCGCTCGGACATGATATCAGTGGGGGCTTAAGAGCTCGCGATTTGGGTAGCGAGCTCTTAAGCTCCCACTATACTTCGGATGCCACCGGATTTGATATCAATTTTATTGAATAAGCTGTCGCGCATTTAAATTGTATATTCAGGGCGGGCGGGACGCCCACCCCACAAGACTTTAATTTTTTTTGACAGACAATTTAAATGCCGGAACAGCTTATGCGATCGCAGTTGCACCTCAAAACGATTAGTTACGATGTGTTTGCTTTTTAAATTTTTTCTTGTGAGCAGCAATAATTCACAAGAAACTTTTAAATTTCAACCATATAATACTTCTTCTACAGGCGGCGTCGCGTCTGTGGGGTCGAACTGTTTGATTTTCAAAGCTTGTAGCAAAAACAACCAGATATAAAGCGGATTCAAAAAAACATACCGCTGCCAAAGGCGCCGAGGTTCCTTCATCATCCGAAACAGCCATTCCAAACCTATTTTAGATAAAAAGTCAGGAGATTTAGCCAAATTACCCGCATGAAAATCGTAAGCAGCACCTACAGCAATCAACGGCATTGATAAGTCGTCCCGGTATTCGTAAGCCCAGACTTCTTGCCGGGGACACCCCAAACCGACAAACGTAATTGCTGCACCGCTGTTGCGAATTTCCTGTGCAATTTCTTGTTTCTCCTGGGGCGAAACGTGCCTAAATTTAGAAGGCTGAGTTCCAGCAATAATTAACTTGGGAAAACGCTGGCAGAGATTGCGAGATAAAGCTTCTAGTACAGAAGCTTGAGATCCGTACAAATAGATAGGCAATCCTTCTTCTGCCGCACGTTCGCAGATTTGTAACATCGCATTCGGCCCGCAAACTCGATCGGGCAATTCCGTATGGTATAGCCAATTTAACGCCCACCTGACCGGCTGTCCGTCTGGCAATACTAAGTCAATGTGATTAATCCGATAACGATGAGTGCTGTCTAGAACCCCAGTCATTACCCCGTGAACCGCTAAAGCAGAAACTGACATTGGTTTTCCGGCGCTGGCTGCTGCAATAATTTTGCTAACAGCCGCTTCATAATTAACGGCATTTACTAATATGCCCAGTACATTCTTTTTCCCTTTATCAATCATGGAGCACCTCTTTAAGTCAACGCTCGCAGTTACACTCATAAATCTCCCCTAAGATTTGTTTAACTTTGTATTCTTCAATCGTTTACCAAAATTCCCAGCACATTCTTTTTGCCCCGCTCAATCATTGGCATCTTCTTTCAGCCAACGCTCGCGGTTACATTCATAAATCTCCTGTAGAATTTGTTTAACGTTATATTTCATTTTCCAGTTGGGATAGTGACTGGAAAATTTTGAATTGTCGCTAATCCACCAAATGTGATCGCCAATGCGATTCCCTTCAGCATAAGTCCAATTAAACTTGCGTTCCGCAATTGCCTCGCACATCTGGATAGCTTCTAACATCGAACAATTGCTGTACCTGCCTCCTCCTGTATTATAAACTTGGGCGCTTTTGGGAGCTTTATAAAATTCATAAAATGCCGAAATTAAATCAGCGCTATGAATGTTATCGCGAACTTGCTTGCCTTTGTAGCCAAACACGGTGTAGGGAGTTCCCGTGACAGCACACTTCATCAAGTAGGCGAGGAAGCCGTGCAATTGAGCTCCAGAGTGATTTGGGCCCGTCAAACAGCCGCCGCGAAAACAAGCGGTGTTCATATTAAAATATCGACCGTATTCTTGGACTAAAATGTCAGCAGCTACCTTAGAAGCACCAAACAAACTGTGCAGGCACTGATCAATTGACATATCTTCCCGAATGCCGCTTTCGTAAGTATGGCCTGGTTCAATTTCCCACCTGTGTTCTAATTCAATTAAAGGCAAAGTGTTAGGCGTATCGCCGTATACTTTATTGGTAGAAGTGAAAATGAAAACCGCTTTAGGACAGTACAAGCGAGTTACTTCTAGAAGATTGAGAGTGCCGTTGGCATTGACGGTAAAGTCTATTTTCGGAGCACGGGAAGCCCAATCATGGCTGGGCTGGGCTGCTGTGTGAATTACTAATTCGATCGACTCGCCGTACCGCTGAAAGATATTGGTAATCGCTTCATAGTCGCGAATGTCCACATCTAAGTGATAATACTTGGTACCCAAAGACTTTTCGAGCAGTTGGCGGTTCCAGTTTGTAGAACCATCAGCACCAAAAAAGAACTGGCGCATATTATTGTCGATGCCAACTATATCTAAGCCTTGTTTGGCAAAGAACTTACACGCCTCAGAACCAATTAAACCCGCCGAGCCAGTAATGATTGCAACGCCCACGTTTCACCGCCTGAAAAAATATAGTTTTCTTTGTTTTGCCCGATCGAACAATCAGAAGTTATCCTGATTTTCCATCGAATACATCTTCGCACAATTGGGCAAAGAATAGACCTTTAACATCCCAATCATAGATTTCCCTGACGCGCGTTTGACCCGATCGACCCAAGCGCTCTCGCAATTCACGATTTTGCGCTAAACACACTATAGCTTCTGCTAGACCTTGCACAGTGCGATCGGGGTCAGTAGCAGCCACTTTAATCCCCGTTTGAGCCGTCACTTGAGTAGCCGGGCCCCCCAAATCCAAACAAATCGTCGGACGGCCAACCCCCATCATTTCCGTGCACACAAAACCTCCAGAGTCATGCAAACTCGGATGGAGGAGAACGTGAGACTCCCCCATTTTAGAAAGAGTTTCAGTGCGAGATAAAGTTCCCCAAAAAAATACTTTATTTGCCAGTCCCAATTCTGTTGCCAAAGCTTCCAAGCGCTGCCTTTCGGGCCCGTCTCCGACAATCCAGTATTCCGATTGTTCCAGCTTCGCCTCCGCAAATGCACGGAGTCCCAAGTGCACCCCTTTCCAGTGTAAGAGACGACCGACACTGATGAATCTAATTGGTTGCTCAGGCGGGGGAGAAAACTTCTCTAGTTCTTGAATTTCCTGCTGCGATAAACCGACTTGCGAGAAAATCTTCACGTTTTTTGCTTTGAGAAATCGCAGTCTGGCTGCGGTTTCTTCCGTAGTTGCCAGCGCCACGGCACTGCGACGCGCCGTCAGACCCACAAACGGATCTCGTTCTCCTACGCTTTGAGCCAATGCCCGCAGCGTTTCGTAAATTTTGCCCCGGCGGCTAAAATCTTGCCAAAAAGGCTTTGGTGCTGCTTCTGCACCCCCCACAGGCCCCCAAATAAAAGGATGCGGCAACAGCGCCAAGAAACTTGGAGACCAATGTTTGACATAAGTTACGTGATGTACTATGTCAAAACCAATTTCGCGATCGAGCTTCCGAGCGATAAAATAAGCCCAGATTTGCCACAGATAGTAGTGAAGTTGCAGCAATCCTTGTTTCCCCTTCCAATCTTCGCTCCACCCAAACGGATCAAAATAAACAAAGTGCAGATTTGGCACTGGGTTCCGCTCTAGTTCAGCTTCAATGTACGATCGACAAAACGTGCGAGTAAATACCCAACTTTCGTGATGTTTAGCAGATTGGATAACAGTATTCCATCCTACTCCCTCTTCGGAGCCGAGATTCGGTTCGCAGGCAAAGGCAGATAAAAGAACTTTCATCAACTTTTCTCCAATACTAGCGCTGTCACATCTGCTATTAATTTGGCAGCCTTTTCTGGTGTATGTTCAGCGATCAGTTGCTGGGACTTTTGCCCCATCATCACTAACTTTTCGGGGCAATCAATCAAGTCCCGCATCGCGTTTGCAATACCTTCCGACTGATAGGGATCAAAAATATAACCATTTTCACCTTCAACGATCATTTCGCAAGCCCCAGCCCATTTTGAACACAAAACCGGCTTACCAAATGCCATCGCTTCTAGCACCACCATTCCCCAAGTATCTTCTAACGTAGGAAAAACAAACACATCAGCTTCTAGAAAATAAGACCCCAAGTATCCGTATTCTATCCACCCTGTCCAAACAATTTGTTTTTCTAAACCCCATTCTTTTGTAAGTGCTTCTAGTTCCGGTCGCTGTTCTCCGTCTCCAACGATAATGACTGTGTAATTCGAGTACCCCTGGCTTTGCAAAATTGTGCAAGCTTCTAACAGATTCTTAATCCCTTTGCGAGAAATTACTTGACCCACGCACAAAAAAATTGGGTGGGGAAATGACAACGATACAGACTTATTATTTTCTAACTTTTGTACCAAAGCTTTAGCATCAGGAACCATGTAAGGTTTAGCAAAGATATTACTTTCGTCGGCCCCAATCACTTCTACCAAATATTCTTTACCTCGGCGACTATTAGAAACAAAGGTATCAGCAAATTTCCCCATCCAGCGTCGAATAGTCGAGCGCACCTTAGAATCTCGAAAGTCTACATTCGGGGAACTACTTTCATAAACTAAAACCAGTCGCCATTTCCCTATAGGCTTAAAGATTATAGCTACCAATGTCCAGATCGAAAATCCACTAGCAAAAATGACCTGGGGCTTGAATTTCAAAAGAGGAAAAATAATCCCAGGAGTAGCCTTAATATAACCACGACTGTACCCCGTTTCTATCTTTTGGGTGGTGATGAATTGAGTATCTCCCACAACTTCGACTACTTCTGTACCAGGAGCTTCCGGATCGTAGCGAGGCCAGAGACGACCTGTATAAAAAATCGTGTTCGGAATTAGTTTTTTGAGCTCATGTAAAACCGGCGGCCAATAGGCCCCAAATTCTGCCGAAGGAACGAGCCAAGCGATGCGAAATTCCTTTTTGTCAACCATCCTATTCACCTTGAGTTTTGTTTTTAGTCAATCCCAGTTTACTCAACACTGACAACCAAACTAACCTTCGATAAGGTAGCAGCCAATAAATTGGCCACAACAAACCACCATGCTGCTGAGTAAATACCTTCCATTCTCCAGGCGGTTGCAGGGTCGCATCTTTAAAAGATAAACCTTTAGGCGTGCTCATTTTATCTAACCCTTCGCTCAAATTTTTGGCAGCGGTTTTTGTCACCTGTGGGTTGAGGGAACAAGTTCCTAAATGACCGGGAGCAATCCAAACTGTACATCCTTTCTGTCTCGCTCGTAAACCATAATCCCAATCGCCAATATAATGAACAAAAGCAGGATTTAGGTTGCCCACAAGTTGGACGACATTGCGAGGAAGTAGAACGCAGTTGCCATGTATTGTGCTACAAAGTAGAGCTTCTTGAGTTGGTTCTACGAGGCGGTATCGGAAGGGAAGAAGGGGGTGGTCTCGCACCACGCCACCGTAAGTAGTTTTACCCGTTTGGGGATCGCAGGTAGAACCGGAGACGATGGCTTTTATTTCTCCTTTTTGAGCGAGTTGGTTGCTGGTTGTTAATAAGGTTTTAAGGGCTTCTGGATACATAATTGTATCGTCGTTCAGCCAAAGGTAGTAGTCGGGATCGTCTTTCATGGCTTCGGTGAAAGCAAAGCGCATTCCGCCGTTCCAGAATAAATTGCCATCCCCATGAAAAATCTTGACTTGAGGGTAGGCTTGGTGAACTGCTTCGCTGGTACCGTCGGTACTGGCATCATCGACTATATAGGTGGAAATATCTACATTGGCTGGAAGTGCCTGGTTAAAAAGAGCCTCTAAGCAAGCCAATGTTTTCTGTTTGCGATTGAAGCAAGTTAAAAGGACGGCGATATTAGTACGGTTCATTCTTCCCTGTGTTGCGGTTTTTAACGATAGGTAAGGCTAAAAGTAACAGTGTTTTATTTAGCCACTCGCTCGGCGGTTGCAACCGCCGCTACAAGAACGAAATTAGGGCTTACGCAGTCGCTCCCCCCTTTCACAAGAGGGCTTTAAGAGTGCACCACTTAGCCAAGGGGGTCGGGGTATCAAGGTTTGAGAGTTTAAGAGCGTCAGTCCTAGAAGTCTGGCTGGGTAAACTATTGCTGTATTATAGTTGACCCGCGAACTTTTTGGTGATAAATTGGAATTTAGAACTTAAGTTAACAGACCAACCCTGCAAGCTTCCTAGCACATTTATAATGATGAGTTCTACTAAGCAAAAATATTTATAATCCTTGGAGTTGAACAGTTTAAATGCCACATTCCCAGATAAAAACTCCCATTGTTTTCGTTGTTTTCAATCGAGTTGATAATACCGAAAAAGTCTTCGAGGCGATTAGACAAGTTAAGCCGCCTAAGCTGTTAGTAATTGCTGACGGCCCTCGTGCCAACAAACCTGGGGAAGCTGAAAAGTGCGCCGCTGTACGTGCAATTATCGATCGGGTCGATTGGGACTGTGAAGTTCTGAAAAATTATTCAGAGATTAATTTTGGTTGCAAGGATCGCATTTCTAGCGGTTTCGACTGGGTATTTAATACCGTAGAGGAAGCAATTATTTTAGAAGATGACTGTTTGCCCCACCCAAACTTCTTCCCTTTTTGTGAGCAGTTATTAGAGCATTATCGAGATGACAAACGGATTATGTCAATCGCTGGTGTAAATTTACAGTTTGGGAGAAAAAGAACAGAAGACAGTTACTATTTTTCGCGTTTTAGTAACTGTTGGGGATGGGCAACTTGGCGCAGAGCATGGCAATACTATGATATTGACATGAAGTTATGGCCTCAACTTCGGGAAGCAGGTTTTCTCGAAAATTTATTAGCTAATCCTCAATCTGTAAAAGTTTGGGATAGTGCTTTTCAAGTTTCCTATGATGGAACTCTCAACAATTGGTTTTTTAGATGGCTTTTTACTTGTTGGGTTCAAAATGGACTTGCTATTATTCCAGAAAAAAATTTAATTTCTAATATTGGATTTGGCAGTCAAGCTACCCATACTTCAGGAGAAGATAGTATATACAGTAATATGCCAACGGAAGCAATAACCTTTCCTTTAATGCATCCCAACCACGCGATCCGAAATTTTGTAGCCGATCAATTCACTCAAGATACATTTTATGATTATCATCCCCCATTAATCAGGCGTATTAAGAAAAAAATAAATAAGTTATGCGGGAACACAATATTTAACCTTGAATAAGTAATTAGTAACGATGTCTAAAATGTCAACACTTCTCAGTTCTCTACTCAAAAATCCGATCACTGAATATCTGCGATTTTTAGTCAATTGGTGGAAGAACAAGTTTAAATATGATAATTTTTATCAAGACTATATGGCTTTGGTTACCAATTCAACTATCAGTCACAATGTTAGTGTGTCTAGTCGCGTAGCCATAAAAGATTCTGTCATTGGTTCTTACACTTATGTGCGCGATAATACGCGAATTTTCAATGGTGTTGTCGGCAATTTTTGTTCTATCGGGCCAAACTGCATCATTCGCTTAGGCGTACATCCTGTAGGAAATTTTGTTTCAAGCCATCCGATATTTTATTCGCCCAAGATGCTAGTAGGGACAACCTTTGTAGACAAAAAATATTTTGAAGAAGAGGAAAAAACTGTCCATATAGGTAATGATGTTTGGATTGGCTCAAATGTTATTGTTGTAGATGGTGTAACTATTGGTGATGGAGCCATCATCGCAGCCGGAGCCGTTGTCACCAAAGATGTGCCACCTTATGCTATCTGTGGAGGAATTCCCGCCAAACTTATTCGCTATAGGTTTGATGAACAAAAGATTGATTTTCTGCTGAAGTTTAAGTGGTGGGACAAGGATGAACAATGGTTGAGAAAAAATGTCAAAGACTTTCACAACATTGACAACTTCATCCATATTTATAATACGGAAAATAGTTGAATGCTAGCCAATTCGGTATTATGTCTAAGTAGCCGGAGGTTATATAAAATCAGCAGTCATCTGGGATTTAAACTTAGACCACTTGAGAAGCATTACAGCCGCTATGAATGCCAGTGTATCATTGCTAGTCTGATACGGCAAAAATCTATAGCGAAAAGTAGCCATTCTCGGGTCGCTTTCTTGGTATAAAATATCTTGGGCAAAGTTTCCCCACCGCTCATCTATCAAATCAATTGTCATACCAGCATGACCAGACGGTAACAACATATTGGAGCCGTGAAGACCAATTATTAAGCGGCTCTCTGAATAAAGGTGGCAAATCTCCTTTTCAATTTTTTCATTAAAACTATCCACCCTGTAATCTTTAATCCATTCTGGAAACTTAGTTTTTGTCCCCAGGCCAGCCACTGCGAATTGTGCTTCTGGTACTTGCAACCTGATCTTCTCAAATAACTGCTGAATTTTTAAATTTTGCAATCGCAGTGACATTGCTTGTTGATCTATTTTTCTAAGCACTCGAAACAGCAAACGGTTAACTAATAAACGATCTTCGCGCCAAATAAAAGTAATTTTAATTTCTTGGTTCTCAAAGTTATGTTTGGGAACTCTAGTAAAGCGCGTGATGTCGAACTGACTGGGATGAGAATGGGCTTCGCTGACATAAATTTCATCAAAGCGTTTAGTTTCTTCTTCAACAAACTCGGCGAAACTGGGATAGTAATTCTGACCATTTTTTAAAGACATAGGTACTGTCCAGATTTCTGCAACTTCATCGGGAACCATCCACCTTAAGAACTTAGGAACTATCACAACTAACCCGTAGTCAGAATTGCATTCTAAGTGCCTTTGTGCATTTAGCAACTTGAGCAGGGAGTGACCATAAAGATGATCGATACAGTTTAAGATAATTACCCGATTGCAGGGTTTAAAAATTTCTTTTACAATCTCAAGTTGTTCCGGTTGAGGATTTTGGAGTGAATAGAGTAATGGTTTGCCTAACCATTCCTTTTTGTAAGTATCGGCTGCAAAAACTTCTCCTTTTATTAAATTAACTTGGATGTAGTTTTTCACTCCATGACCTACTCTCAAATCGTCGATTATCTCGCTGCCGCATCCCTCGCACTTAGAGTCTAGAACAATGTGGATACCGTGCCACAGAACATTTTTGGGATGAAGTTCTGTTCCACAATAGGGGCAATTCGATCGCTGTTCGATTTTAGGTTTAATTTGAATCACTTTATTAATCCTCTGATTCTACAAGCTGCCTTGTATAAGTTAAGGGATCGCCAGATGAAATTTCCGAAGGGGCGTAATTCCTTAATCAAGAAATTGACTAATATAATCACGTAAAAATAAGTTATAAGAGTAGCTGCAGTTGCTCCAAAAGCTCCATACTTAGGAATCAGTAAAAAGTTCAACGCTACATTGAAAATAGATCCAACTACAGTTAAGTAAAGGCCGTAGCGCAACTGACCTTCTATGTTCAAATATGTGCTCCGTGCTACTCCAAAGTTACTGCCAAATTGCGCCCAAACGTAGAGAGCCAGTACCGCTGCTGACTTCGCATATTTTTCACCGTAAAGCAGATGCACTATCCAGGGAGAAAGTAATGATATCGGTATGGCCACCCCCAACCATAAAAATATCATAATATCCGAGTAAATTTGAAATTTATTTAGATATTCTTCATAATTTGTCTTTCTCAAATTCGCTAATTTGGGAAAAATAGAGCTTGATATGATCATCGGCAAAAAATCGCAGATTTCCGAAATTTTAACAGCCGCAGCATAATAGCCCAGTTGAGCATTTTGATTCAGGGCGCCGAGCATTATCTGATCGGTTTTTGAGTACACATAAACTGCCAATCCCGACAAAATTATCGGCCAACTCTCCGATAGCAGTTCTTTACACCGTTCCCAACTAAAATGCCAATCCTTAATTTTATTCCCCGTAAGCTTATAAAAATATACATAAGCGATTCCTACCAATGCCACCTCTCCCAATCGAACCCAGGCGAAGGCAAGCAGGGGGGCTTTAATTGTCACTAACCCAATTCTGACAGCAGCAACTAAAAAACATACCGAATTTTTAGCCAACACTGTATATTTTGACTGGATTTGGGACTGAAACCAAAAATTGATAGCCTCAAAAGCATTAAAGATAGTTCCTGCTGCGATGATACCTACCAGCCACCGAGTCAGAGTGTCGTTGGGCTTGAGTAGCGCAATCACGGTGACAGTGAACAACAAAGTGATGCAGCCACCAGTAAATTGCAGTCCGAAGGCTGTTCCCAGAGTCTCATTTTTGCATTCTGGGTCGCGAGCGATATTCCTCACTACCAGAGTACCCAACCCCATCGTTGCCAC
The DNA here is from genome assembly GCF_036702355.1 of Microcoleus sp. D3_18_C4. NCBI lineage: Bacteria > Bacillati > Cyanobacteriota > Cyanophyceae > Oscillatoriales > Microcoleaceae > Microcoleus > Microcoleus sp. D3_18_C4. The sequence continues at coordinate 73,091 of NZ_JAUBTF010000016.1, read as the reverse complement.
TGAACTAAACAGCGATACAAAGGCGATCGCGTAGTTGAGCAATCCAAATTGTGTCGGACCAAGATAGCGAGCCACCCAAAGGCCTACAAACAGGCCTAGACCCATCTGCAAGATTTGGTCAGTGAACAGCCAAGCTATGTTGCTGAGTACCTGGCGCAGACTAGGGCCGAGCCTTTGACTGACCGCAGTTAACTTATCTAGCATCAGAATATTTTAAATCTTTACAAAACACAAACGCGGTTCTGGCAGGGTCGGCAATCTTGCAAAATTAGACTGGTTGATCCTATAACAACATACCACAACTTGAGGGAGCGTCTCCATGAAAGCAGCCAACCTAGAAATTGGAGTTTGGAGGCAGAAGGCAGGAGGTAGGAGGCAGAAGGAAAGAGGAAGAAGGAAGGAATCAGAAGAAGTGTTTTTACAAATATGAGATGTTCCCCTACTTGACCCACGATCCGCCCAATGGTTACTTCAATGGACAGTGTGAGCTAAAGAACGCCTTTGAGGGTTACTGGTGCTACTGTTAGAACTATTGTTAGCATTATCTATCGCAAGTCGAACCGTCAACATTGCGTAACTCAGCCAAGGATTTGCTATCTCTATAATATAACCTTCTGTGATGTTGCTTATAATAATAGACACTAGAAAACAAATAGGCATTCCCGCTTCTTCCAGGGTGCTACGACTCAAATACCGAACTGCGTAAGCTAAATTGAGTACCAAGGAAGTCATCATTAAAATTAATCCCGGCCAACCGAAGGCTAACAAGATCCCGATGGCGCCATTGTGAGGATTTTTCGGTTGAAATCCATTTGGAGTATAAATAAAATAAGCAGGAGTACCCGCTCCTAACTTATCTTGTTGAAAAAATCCATCGTATCCGTAGCCAAACCAGGGACGCTGATTGACCGCAGCGATTAACTGTGGCCAGAATTCTGTCCGCCCAGTTAGAGTCAAGTCCTTGCCTAACCCACCTACAATAATATCCTCTAGGTTGTCTACTACAAAAACAGTCATAATTATGCTGACCACCAGGAAACATATAATCGCAGTAAATGCCCACTGAAAACTTAATTTTTTTAGAAAATTTAGTGACGACACTGCCATTATTAATATGATAGTAATCACTAGAGCCGAGCCCGATTTATTAGCCCTTACTAGGTAAAAGGAAAAGAACATCATTCCCAAAGAAATCCAGCGCTCTTTCTGAGTTTTAGCTCCTTGAAAATAATGCAAATACCAAAATGCCGTACAGAGAGCTAAGACTCCCCCCAAAGAATTTTTAGATTGGGTTAAGCCGACAAAATCGCCTGCTCCAGGGGGTTCTATTACAAAACTTGCCAAACCTATTGCCGTGTATCCCCACCGCCAGAAACGAGATAAATCCTCCCATTTATATTGGGCTGCAATGTAAAACCCGAAAGCAGTAAATCCTGAAAAAGCTAGGCCTGCTCTTAGCGTTGCTTCAGGAACTAGAGACCATAATGTAGACAGTAATGGAAGTAATATATAAAGTAAGAAAAAAGGATTCATTGTCAATACTTTGGCAAAAATTTCTATAAAATTGCTACTAAATTTTTTAATTCTTGAAATTAAAATAAATACTACCCAGGGGTAAAAAAAATAAGGTATGAGTTTTAATATGCCACCTTCTGGATCTTTCAAGTTGACAAAATGCAAGTAATTAAAAGGAGGTTGTATCAGAAAGGGAGAGATAAAAATATAAAGACCAGCAAAGCTTTTTTCTAAAGCCAAACCTATTTTTTTATAGCTAGCAAATTGAAATAATAGTATAGTGGCTACCGCGACTATAGCAAGTAGCATCCATGTCAATGAAGAACTACCTAAAATCAGCTCTTTCAGCATATTTGGTAGAGACACTGGTTCAGTCATAATTGCTTTCCTTTATCCGAAAAAAGACCAAATTATCTAGATATAAAATATAGCCGTCAACCCGGAACCACGCTAACACAGAAATTAGGCATAAAGCACAAATACAGCATCGTTTTTTCGGCGATCGCTTAAAATAATGAGCTTTTTGCCCAGCACTAAAAAGGCTACACTTATATAAATCATAGTCAATAAAATTAGGTGGTGTATGGTTAACACCCATTTTCCAAGACAGATAGCCCGGTCGGTTGTGGGTGTTGTCTTGTTTGCTTCCAGTGTCCTCGCTGATGCTAGAAGCACCCCGGCACAACTTCCCATCCCGCTAGGCGCACAGCAAGCCCAGAACGTTGCGCCCGTTACGAGATCGCCGGAAAGCTATAAACTCGGCGGCGGCGATCGCATCCAAGTAGAAATACTCGAAGTACCCGAACTCAGCCGCGGCTACGAAGTCCTTTCCGACGGTTCAGTCAACCTGCCCCTAATCGGCTTGGTCTCCGTCCGCGGCCGCACCTTAGTAGAAGCCACCAACATCATCCGGAACGCCTACCGGCGCGTCCTCAAAGACCCCATAGTCACAGTCAGCCTCGTCGCCGCCCGCCCCCTCAACGTCGGCGTCATCGGAGAAGTCACCAGGCCCGGAAACTTCATCATTACCCTAACTCCTGGCCCGGGAGCCTCGCCGAGTGTGCAGTACCCCACCGTCACCCAAGCGATCAGACTAGCAGAAGGCGTCACGGGTGTCGCCGACATCCGCAACATCCGCGTCCGCCGTCCCCAACGAGACGGCCCGGATCAAGTCCTCAACGTCAACCTGTGGAAATTCTTGCAAGAAGGAGACATCTCTCAAGACATCATTTTGCAAGACAGAGACACAATCGTGATCCCCACAGTCGCCAACTTTAACCAAGCAGAAGCTCGTCAATTTGCGACGGCAAACTTTTCGCCACCCCCAGAAAAACCTCGATCAATCTCCATCGTGGGTCAAGTCACCCGCCCTGGGGCTTACGTCGTGATCGGTGGCAACACCACAAACGACCTCAGCCGCGAAGGTTTCCCCACCGTCATCCGGGCGATTCAGCTAGCCGGTGGCATCACCTCCGATGCGGACATCCGGCAAATCCAAGTGCGGCGCGTCACCAGAAGCGGCGAACAAATTATCCCAGTCAACCTGTGGCAGTTTTTAGAGTCCGGCGACGGTGCCCAAGATACAATCCTCCAGCAGGGAGACACGATCATCGTGCCCAAAGCTACGATCGTCAACCCTGCAGAAGCTGGCGTACTGGCGACCACTAACTTTGCCCCTGTCGGCATTAACGTTTATGTAGTAGGAGAACTCAGAACATCCCTCGATCCCGTGAGGCTCCCAGCTAATGCCACCCTGAATCAAGCTTTAATTTCCAGAGGATTTTTTGGCTACGAGAATACCAGAGCTAGAAGGGATAAAGTTGAGCTAGTCCGCCTCAATAACGATGGTACAGCTACTAAACGGACGATCGAAGTCAATTTGACTCAAGGAATTAACGAAGAAACCAATCCTCAACTTCGCAACAACGACATGATTATCGTATCTCGCAGGGGTCTCGTCAATTTTGTCGATCGCATGAACGCTGTAATCGGACCTGTCGGGCCAGCTACGGGAGTGTTAAATTTTATAAACGTTCTCCGATTTTTATTCAGGTAAGAAGGCGGCGGGTGAGGTGGATAATTCCTGGCAAAGGCTAGAATAAACGAAACAATAAGATTACCCAGCCGCGACCTGGCCGCTTCAAAAATATCAACCTCAAAAATATCAACCTCAAAAATACCCAGGCTGAATATGGATAGCAGACAAGATTATCAACCCTTCAAACCCAAATCGAATGGCAAACTGCCGGAGTTATCAGCTCAGAACTACAGATCTCACTTCGTAGAGGAGAGAGAAGAAGAAAAGCTAGACTTGTCCTGGTTGTTAGGGGTCGTGCGCCGTCGCTTCCTGGTCATGGCAGCAGCCACCATTGCTTTGAGCGCCCTGGCAGGAACAGCGATCGTCCTCACGTCTAAACAGATTACGATCGAGTATGAAGGCTCCTTTTCCCTGTTAGTAGAACCAGCCACGGCTGAAGGTTTGCAATCCAAACAATTAAACAACACCCAATCTGCAGACTTAGCAAGAATTAATATAGAAGGAATTAGCCTACTAGACTACGAAACCCAAATTAGGATTTTGCGAAGTCCCAAAATGATGCAGCCAGTGATTGAGGAATTGCGGGCTTCGTATCCCAAAATGAACTATAGCGAATTGATATCAAAAATGTCAATCCAGCGTATCAGCTACACGAAAGATGGCAAACAGCAAGGCACAAAAATTTTACAAGTTCGCTACAAAGATTCAGATCAAAAAAAGATTTACCGCGTATTGGATAAAATTTCTAAAGCTTATCTAGATTACAGCTTGCAGCAACGGCTGATGGGCATTAATCAAGGTATTAAGTTTATAGATACGGAGATGCCCAAGCTCCGAGAAAGAGTGGAAGTTCTGCAACTGCAAGTCCAAAGACTGCGACAGCAGAGCAACTTGTTTGAACCTCAGATGGAGGGAAAATCTCTCTCTGAACAAGTTCAAAGCATTCGAGGTAAGCAAGTAGAAATTAGAGTTCAGCTAAAAGGGATGCGAAACCTCTATCAAAGCTATGAAAAACTACTCAACGAAAATAATCCCCAGGGGCTGCTGATGACCCAAGGACAAGCTTACGCCGGACTCTTAGGTCAAATTCAGAGAATTGACTCGGAATTGTCATTAAAATTAGCTCAGTATAGAGAAGACAGTTTGCCAGTTTTAGCGTTGCGAAAAAGTCGGGAAGAACTGATTTTAACCGCCACTCAACAAGCAAGAAAAGTGGTGATGGGAAATTTAGAGACCCAAATCAAAGAAGTTGAAGCGCGCGATCGCGAAATGACCGCTTTGCAAAATGCTCTCAACCAAAAAATTAGAAATTTTTCAGTCACAACCCGACAATACGACAATTTACAGCGGGAACTGCAAGTAGTTACTAAAAGTTTTTCGGACTTCTTGGCAAAACGAGAAGCGTTGCGGATCGATGCAGCTCAGCAGCAAATCCCCTGGGTGCTGATAAATCCTCCGCAAATTCCGCTAGACAAATTCGGCCAGCCTATAACAGCTACCGTCAAACAAACCAGAAAACAGTTAGCGCTGGCAGTAATTTTAAGCACTCTCCTGGGCATAGCAGTCGGCTTGCTGGTAGAGGTACTAAATACTGTGTTCCACACTCCAGAATCACTGAGAATCGCCACAAGATTGCCAATACTCGGGGTGATTCCGTTTACCAAAAAAGTCAAGCGCAGGCCGCCAGCCAGACAGAGGAAACTAACATCGGCTCGATCGAACTCGAAAGTGGAAGTAGTCGAACCGGGCGAAGCTAGACATACTGGTCCGATGAGCGGGGGACCAAGTATTTTGAGCGACTTGGACTATCAATTTTTAGAAGCATTTCGATCGTTATACACGAACATTCACTTGCTGAGTGCAGGCAGGGCAATTCGATCGCTCTTAGTTGGTTCAGCCGTAGCCGGAGACGGCAAATCTACAATAGCTTTGCACCTTGCAGCCACAGCAGCAGCAGTCGGACAGCGAGTATTGTTAGTAGATGCAGATTTGCGCTGCCCGCAACTGCACGCTAAATTAGGACTGTCAAACGTGCGTGGCCTAGGCGATGCCATCTCCACAGATCTCAGCCTCAATGACGCGATTCAACGAGCCCCGAACCAAGAAAATTTGTTTGTACTCACTGCAGGCCAAATTCCCCCCGATCCGATCAAGCTTCTTTCTTCCAAAAAAATGCAGTATCTGATGGAGCAATTTCAAGCATTTTTTGACTTAGTAATTTATGACACCCCGCCACTAGCAGGCTTAGCAGACACCCACTTGATCGCAGCTCACACAGACGCTACGATTATGGTCGTCCAAATTGGGCAAACCGACCGATCGCAAGTTCGCAAAGTTTTAGAAGAATTAAAAATTTCTGGAGCTTCCGTTTTGGGAATCGTTGCTAATGGCTGCAAAAACACCGGTCACAGCTACCGCCAGCGCCCGGTCGTTTTAGAGACGGTCTACGACCAAAAACTATCCGCTTTTGGTACGAAAAATCCTAATTAGACAAATGTTGATGCAGGCGGCCGAGCGCCGCCGTCCTCAACGGCAAACGCACAACCAAGCTATACCCTGATTTTTTGATAATAGTACCATTTGAGAAAGAAAATGATAGACTAACGGACATAGCCTCGTGTGTCAACCGAGATTGCGCGGATCTTTAAATTTGGCGGTAATTACTCAGAAAATGATTGAGAAATCAGCAAAAGTGGGTAAACTACATTTAGCAGAGCGCAATCTCAATCAGGAAAAGACACCTTTGAAGGTGAACGTTAGTGTAAACGTTAATGAGAACGTTTCAACCCAGAAACTTGGTAGGGATTATTCTATGAGTACAGTTATGGTTGTTGATGATAGCGTCACTCTGCGGGAGATGATCGCCGACTTGCTCAAAGGTAGAGGACTCAACGTCACCGTAGCGAGTGATGGCGTAGAAGCTCTAGAGCAAATCAAGGCTAACCGCCCAGATTTAGTCGTTCTGGATATCGTGATGCCCCGGATGAACGGCTACGAAGTCTGTCGTCGGCTCAAAAGCGACCCTAAAACCCAAAATTTGCCGGTGGTAATGTGTTCGAGCAAAAGCGAAGAGTTCGATCGCTATTGGGGAATGAAACAAGGAGCAGACGCTTACATCGCCAAGCCATTTCACCCTCAAGAATTGGTCGGCACCATTAAGCAACTGCTGCGAGGTTGAGGTGGAGGAATAGGGACAGGAAAAAAATTGTCTTCAGCGCTGATTATTTCTGCTCCCGCAGCCTCTCTAAACTACTCGATTGACAATAGTCCAAACATCCCCGTCCGATCGCACGTATGGAACAGAAATACTTTTAAAACCAGTAATAAAAGGCTTGTAATAAACCTGCCAGTAGCTGGGACTAATTTGGTCGGCGATAGCTTTGAGTCCCTTCACTTCCGCCGCCAGTTCCGCCGCCAGTTCATTAATCCGTTCCGCGTGTCCCTGAGCAAGCACTCTTCCTTCTTCAACTTGCTCCTCCATCGGAGTGATTCTTTGCAACTTTACCGACTGCTGCTGTTTCTGACTCAGTTGAGCAGACAGAGCCGCGATCGCGTCATCTATCCCCTTGACTTCTGCCGACACTTGTGCTTTTTCCCTTGCGTGACGCCGATAAGCATCGGCGATCGCTTGGGGCGAATCACCTGCTGGGACAACATCGGCAATACTAAGCTGCTGGCGTTCCAGGCGCAATTCCTCAATTTGAGAGTAGATTGCCTCTATATCAGTCTGAAGTTTGTCCACCTAATTATTACCGCGTGGTTGTTGGATATTTTAGCATATTAACACAAACCAATCACCTAATCGGCATAGAAATTGCATATTTTAGGCGAGCTAGAAGCAAAGCCCCACAAGCAGAAGTGGAAGAGTTTGAAAAATACAAATTTTTATATTTCTCAATTTATCGATTTCCGTCGATATCCAGTCGGGTTAATCAGGATCGTGTACGGTATCAGCATTATAGATTGGTAGTGAGGAAGGCAAGTACGAGCGAGTTTTATGAGGATTAAAGTCGTCACTACAAGCACAATTCCCAATTCCAATTTACCACTTTCCACTTTCCAATTTCCAATGATTAAGAGATTTTTTTAAGTTGTTAAGCTGTTGCACATTTAAACTGTGATACAAGCATTGCCATTATTTTTGATTTTGCGCCCCCATTTAATTATTAATTAATTATCCTTCATTTAAGAGGCGAGGCCATAAACAGGGCGAACGCATCTAAATTTCATGTTAACAGAATCTGGTATAGCGGTTCTCAAGAAAGCGAGGTATGGGGGCGAGTCCTATGCCCTATGCTCTATGCCCTATGAGCACCTCATGTTACGGAGAAAGGCTATATATTGGAGAAGAATTATTGAGTAACTACAAAACATTTAATTAGGGTTTACCTGTAGGGAACTCAAACCTAAAATCACCATCGCCGACCATTTTGCCGAGTTAGAATATCCAAGAATTGAGCGAATGAAACATCATCAATTAATTGATATTATCACCCTGTCAATTTGTGCCGTGATTTGTAGTGCTGATACATGGGTGGATATTGAAGTTACGGGCGACCTAAATACGAATGGTTAAATAAAATTTTAGAATCGCCGAATGGCATACCTTCACATGACACAATTGCGCGAGGATTGTTTCGCCTAAAACCGGAGCAATTTCAGAAATATTTTTTGAGTTAGATTTAATGTATTAGTTGCTTCAATCCAGGAGAAGTAATCGCAATTGATGGCAAAACTCTTCGCCATTCTTACGATCGGGGAGGAGATAAAAAAGCAATTCATATGCTCAGAGCTGGGGCGACCAGTCAAAGATTAGTTTTAGGACAAGTTAAGGTTGATAAAAAGTCTAATGAAATCACAGCTATTCCGGCTTTACTCAAAATATTAGAATTAAATGAAAGCATTGTCACTATTGATGCTATGGGCTGTCAAAGGTCAATTGTGAAGTCAATTGTCGAACAAGAAGGAGATTATGTAATCACCTTAAAAAAGAACCAACTCTCCCTGTATGCCAGAGTAGAAGAGTTGTTTAAAGAATCAATTAGACAAGGATTTTTGGGATGTACACATACAGATTGTTCGACGAATAAAGAGAGTAACCAGGGTCGCTCAGACATCCGACATTACAACCATGTTAAGTGACATCAAAGAGCTGATTGACCCGACAATCAATGGGACAAACTTCACAGTATAGGCTTGATATAATCCGTGATAATTGTGAAGGAAAAACAACTATTGAAGCTCGTTATTACATTAATAGTTTACCAAATAATGCTCAAAAACGGGGTGAATCAGTCCGCCGCCATTGGGGAATTAAAAATTATTTACATTGGTATTAGATGTGGGTTCCCGTGAAGATGATTGTCGGAGAAGAAAAGATAATGCTCCGCAAAACTTTGCTATTATTAAACACATCTCACTCAATCTTTTGAATCAAGAAAAAATTTCAAAAACTAGAGCAAAAAATAAGTGACTTGGAGCCGGGTGGGATGATGACTATTTGACTAAAATCCTCGCTGTTGCAGTTAACTAAATTCTCTCTCTCCCACTCATTACTAACTATTATACAACTTGTAAACAGTGGTTGTAATATTTTTATTCTCTCAAAATTAGCAGAAACGTAAAAACCACCATTAATCAGTTACTGTTTTCTTACTAAAGTCATTACAAAGCGTGTCTGTAGGTTCTAAGAATGGTGAATTTATCTCAAAATATACTCACCACTGATAAACAGTGTTCAATAAGATGCGTTCCCCCTGCTTCAAGTTCGGCTAATTTAGAGTCGATCGCAATTTTCAAGTCGCGAATGGGCTGTTCCTGCCGGTTGTTGTCGGCGGTTAGCTGCTGAAATCCAACTACTTGTTGGTTGATGCGGGCGATCGCGCTGTGATACGGTTTAAATAACTTTATTTTCCTGTCACTAAATAACCGCGCTGTCCGGTTTCAGCATTTTTTAAGGTGGAAAGCGTGGTTTCGAGTTCGGTTAAAACTTTGTGAGTGTGGCTCACCCACCGTTCGTTTTCGACTAACTTAAGAGTATTGCGGTAGAAAGTTGCCGCATTTAAAATTAGCAGCGCCACGGCCATTCCGATACCTGCGGTGATTTGGCGAGTCAGCGATTGTTTCAGGAAATACTCGGCACGCGAGTCCTGCTTTTTCTTTTATTTTAGCTGGATTAAGACTACCCGAATTTTTGGCGCGGTCAGAGACGGCGACTAAAGCCTATAAATTTTAGGCTCAAATGTGCGATAGATCTTATTTCTAGTTTAGCCTCGCTCCTACTCGCATCCCCCTTAAGTCGGAGATGGCATAAATCGCTCTCTTGCGTTTCGTGATGCACGCAGACACCAGACAATCTAGGATAGCCTACAAAGCTTAATTCGCCTTTTTTTGCATCGATTTTTGTATCGTTCGTGTTCCTTGGGCAGTTTCAAATTGCGGCGCAAAGAAAAGAGTTTTTACCTATTGACTCAAGTTGATTTTTGGTGTATCATTTAGATAATGGTAGTGGTGACACAAATTTAAATCTTGCCAGTATTCCCATTATTAAATAATACATTATCAAAATAGCGAAGTCAAGCTTTTTACCCTCAAAAAAAGGCGAATTTTAAATATTTTATTTAAAAAATAATCTTTTGGAGGCAGGGAGAAATTCACAGAGGGGATGACGCGGGTGAATAGTATCAGAAATCAGAAATGCGAGCGAGCGGGTAATTGGGGAGAATTAAGGGGTTGAAATTAGTTTAACATCGGAATGATATCTTTTTGCGAGCGAGACGCTCGATCGCACTCGCAAAGAGAGACTGGCCCTGCACTGAGAAAAATATGCTTCCGAGTGCAGTGCCAAAATAATATAATTAGACCATCGCCGCCACTGCTTTCATCGCGAAAATGCGATTGATCGCATCTTCAACAACCTTATCCGGCGTAGAAGCACCCGAAGTCACGCCGACTACAATTTTACCATCCGGTAGCCAACCTTCAGTTACGATCAAATCTCCCCCCAAAGGCTTGTGTTCGATCCGATTTCCCGGTAAAATGCGCTCCGCACAATCAATGTGATAAGAAGGAACAGTTTTGTCGATCGCAATTTCCTGCAAATGCGTAGTATTAGAAGAATTAAAACCCCCAATCACCAGCATCAAATCCAGCTTTTCCTCAACCAAACTCAACATAGCATCTTGCCGTTCCTGAGTCGCATCGCAGATAGTATTAAAACTCAGAAAATGCTCGCTCAAATTCTCCGGCCCGAACTTCCGCATCATCGTTTTTTCAAACAACTTGCCAATATTCTCCGTCTCAGTTTTGAGCATAGTAGTTTGGTTAGCAATACCAACGCTTTCCAAATCCACATCTGGGTCAAAACCAGCAGAATAAGCCTTGCTAAATTTAGCAAGAAACTCAGCGCGATCGCCCCCCTGCAAGATATAATTGCTGACATATTCAGCTTCTTGCCAATTCAGGACAATCAAATACTTATCAGCAAAAGAACTCGTCGCTACAGTTTCCTCATGCTTATACTGACCGTGAATAATCGAAGTGTAATCCTTTTTTTTGTGCTTTTCAACAGTATTCCAAACCTTAGAAACCCAAGGACAAGTAGTATCAACAATCTTGCAGCCCTTATCATTAAGCAACTGCATTTCTTGGACACTGGCTCCAAAAGCAGGTAAAATTACCACATCGCCACTATCGACAACAGAAAAATCTTTCTGCCCTTTTTCAACAGCAATAAAACCAACTTCCATATCCCGCAAATGCTGATTGACAGACGGATTATGAATAATCTCATTAGTAATCCAAATCCGTTCCGAAGGGAAATGCTGGCGAGTCTCGTAAGCAATAGCTACAGCGCGTTCCACCCCCCAGCAAAACCCAAAAGCCTGAGCCAGCCGGATCGTAACTGCGCCGCGTTCCAGTCTGTAATTATTGTCACGAATTTGCTGGATCAGACTGCTTTGATAAGCCGTCTGCATCACCCCAGCTACCTCAGCTTCGTGTCCGAAACCCTTGCGGTGGTAGTTTTCCGACTGTTGGAGCGATCGTTTAAAAGCTTTAGTATCCATGCGGTATCGAGTAGAAATCTAGGTTAATTACCTTTGATTTTAGAATGCCGGGGGTGCGATCGCGATTATTGGCTCAGTAGCGAAGAGGGGATATGCTATTTATACGATCGACACATTGAATTGAGAGCCAAGAAAGAAGGAACGCGCCTTCGCGGTTCGTTAAAAAAAAACTTAAAAAAAGCCGAGAGACCCAGATAGCTGAGTCTCTGCACGATCGAACTTATTCACAAAATCAGCTTCAAACCTTCTTCGGCGAAAAAGGAGAACTCGATTCAAACGAACTGAAACCGCCGGCAAAATCCTCACCGTAAGCTTCTTCCCCGTGCTCGCCGATATCCAAACCTTGGTCTTCAGCAGATGACGGCACTCGCAGTTCCATAAACTGCCCCAAAATTTTCAGGATCACAAAAGTGCCCACAGCCGCAAACACGTAAGTAACTACAACGCCTATAAACTGGGTCACGATTAGCCCCGGATTCCCCGCAAACAGCCCGTCATTGCCGGCAGCATTAACCGCTTTAGTCGCAAACACGCCAGTCAGAATCGCGCCTATAGTTCCGCCGACGCCGTGAATCGGGAAGGTATCCAAAGAGTCGTCAAATCCCAGCTTAGCCCGGAAACTAACGGCAAAGAAGCAGCAAACCGAAGTGATCGATCCGATCAAAAGCGCCCCCACTGGAAGTACGAATCCAGCCGCAGGTGTGATGCCCACCAATCCCGCGAGGAAACCGCTAGCAATTCCCACTGCTGTCGGTTTGCCTCTAAGCACCCATTCCACAATTGTCCAAGTTAAACCGCCGGCTGCTGCAGAAATCATGGTGGTGACAAAAGCCACTGTTGCTAAAGAACCAGCTCCCAAAGCGCTACCGCCGTTGAAGCCAAACCAGCCGAACCACAGCATCCCAATTCCCAGCAAGACGTAGGGTACGTTGTGAGGGGTGTGGGGCTTGTTCAAGTGGTCTTTGCGGGGCCCGATCATCCAAGCTGCGACAACCGCAGAAACACCGGAACTAATGTGTACCACTGTGCCGCCGGCAAAGTCCAGAGATCCGATCGCCTGCAGCCAGCCTCTACCCCAAACCCAGTGGGCTAAAGGAGAGTAGATGAAGGTAGACCACAGCAGTACGAACCAGAAATAGGTTTTAAATGTTACCCGTTCGACGATCGCCCCTGAAATCAAGGCTGGAGTGATGATGGCGAACATCATCTGGTAAACCATGAAGACTTGGTGGGGTATTGTCGGTGCATAGCCGATCGGATCTGGTGCTTCCGCCGTGACGTTGTTCAAGAACATCCAGTCGAAGCCGCCGATGAAGCTTTCGATCCCCTTACCAAAGCCTTCGGACGCTGGAGTGGAAACGTCAAAGGCTAAACTGTAGCCCCACAACGTCCAGGTGACGCCGATCACTCCCATCATGACTAAGCTCATCATCATGGTGTTGAGGACGTTGCGCGATCGCACCAGTCCCCCGTAGAAAAACGCCAACCCCGGTGTCATCAGTAATACCAGTGCTGAGGAGACCAACATCCAGGCCGTATCGCCGGTGTTGATCGGATTCGGCGCCACCGCAGTAGCGGCACCAGCATCTTGAGCTAAGGCATTGCCTGTCAGCGGTACGCTTAACAGCCACAGTGCAATGATGCCGATCGTTAAACTTTTTTTGATCACGTTAGTTGTACCTTGTCATACTCAGCAATTTTCCGGGAAGACCGAGCCGATTTTAGATGTGAGGATTTTAGATGCAATAGTTATTTGGTTTTAAGTCCCTGTTTTAGCGGAACAAATCTTCAATAGATAATTCCCCAATCCTCAACCCCCCGACTTCGTATAGCCGGACTCATCTAAATTCGTCAACTATCAATCTAATGGTCTATGCCTTTTGGATTGCACCATTTGTACCAACAGTTATTCTGTATCACCCTATACTAAATAGCTAACTATCATGTTTCTTAATCTATCAGTGGATACTTGACATAGCCAGTGATCGCAGAGTAATCGGAGAGGGGGAGTTGAGGAGAGGGCGGGAGTGTTGAGTTGGGGAGAGTCGGAGGAGGAGAGGGGGAGAGTTAGGGAGAATGTTACTTTATCCTTTATCTTTCTAACTAAGGACTAATTACTAATAACTCATGACTCATGACTCATTTTTCAACTGCATCTGATCGAACAGTTGCAGGGCAGATCGCCAAACGAGATAACCTTGATCGTTAAGGTGCAGGCCATCTGTGCTGAGTTCAGTTGGCAAATTGCCGTCAGCATCCGCAAACAGCGGGTACAAATCCAGATACAAAACATTTTCCGAACTAGCAATTTCTTTCAGCCGTCGATTTATTGACCTAATCCGACTGTTAGGAATCGCCAACAGCCGATCGCGATTTTCCCAAGTAGCTTGTTCCCCGCTGTGGGGCAAAATCGACTGCACAACAACTTGTGCTTTGGGGTGAGCCCACCGCAAATCGCGAATAATCTGCCGCTGGTTGTCCAAAATCCCTTCGTCGCTGGTTCCCCGCAACAAATCGTTAATCCCAATCATCACAAACACTGTATCCGGCGCTGTGCGATCGAACAACTGCAACCGCTTCAGCAAACCCACCGAAGTCTCCCCCGAAATCCCTTGATTCAGCCAAATTCGATCGACTGGTAACAGCTTGGTCGGAAACCACATACTTAGAGAATCCCCAGCCAAAACACTCAGTCTGGAGGGTCGATTCGCCGCCGCCGCCTCAGCTTCGCGACCCAACTGCGTCACCCACTGCTGGTAAGTCCATTTATGTCGCGGTCCGGGAACGGGCACGTCTAGCACTGCCTTTGCAGAGATCGCCGGTTGGTCAATTTGTTCCTGGGCCACTTCTGCCCTCACCGCATCATTCGCCTGGAAGCTTTCTGTCAAGTTGTTTCCCCGCAGCAGTAGTTGAGCTACTGTAAGTATCAGTACCCCGTTCGTCACCAAAGATAGCAAAGCCCAAACCGGAACAGTTTTCGATCGGCTAACTTCCATCCCTAAGAGGGATTTATGAGTTCTACTTCTGCTACCTCCTCCAAACTTCTCCATAAACTCAAGCTATTTGCAGGCTTCACACCGAATAATTTGCACTGATTGCTGCATCAAATTTTACCGCTAAATTAGACCCTCAATTCTTGTAAGAATCAAGCACTGTGCTGTGTTGGGCGCGACGGCGATGCAGAACTTTGCTTTTTCGCACTACTTTACCATAAAAAATCTGCCTACCAAACTTTCCTGCACATAAATTGGATTTGTCAAAGCTGCCACACTGCACAAAAATATATCTAAAAGTGATCGAACTTACTCAGTCATGATGCTAAAATCCAAAAATGAAAAAATTAACTATAACTGAAGCAGCCAAAATTAAAGGTGTGAGCGCTTCCACCTTGCGCCGGTGGGAAGCCGAGGGCAAGCTAATACCCGAACGCACCGCTAATGGTCACAGACGCTATGACCTAGCTCATCTTCTCGGCTTAAAACCCAACGGAGCTTTAACCATTGCTTACGCTCGGGTTAGCAGTCAAAACCAAAAAGATGATTTAGACAGACAAAAACAAGTTTTGGAATTGTTTTGTGCATCTCAGGGATGGCAATTCCAAATCATTGATGATGTAGGTTCTGGGGTTAACTACAGTAAGCGGGGTTTACAACATCTAATTCGGGCGATCGCAGACAATCAAGTAGAAAGGTTGGTATTAACTCACAAAGACAGACTGCTGAGACTTGGTTCTGAACTAATTTTTAATTTGTGCGAACACTTTGGGACAGAGGTAGTGATTATAAATCAAACCGAAAATGCTAGCTGTGACGAGGATTTAGCTAAAGATATACTAGAAATAATCACTGTTGTCTCCGCCCGCCTTGATGGCAGGAGGAATGCCAAGAACAAGCGCCTCGTTGAAGAACTTAAGGCAATTGGCGATCAACTCTAACCAATACACCAGTTTTCAACGCTCGTGATTTACAGATTCTCAATTCCCATTTCCCCATTATCAATTACCAATTAATGGCGCACATCTCAGGCAATCGAAAACTGCTATATGTACGCCATTAAACGTAAACTAACAATAAAAATATGCCCGCGTTCGTATCGAAGATTGAAACGCGAGCACAACGATAGACAGCCATAAGTTGGCGGGTATTTCAGATTCGGGTGTTTCTGAATAAAGGGGTGAATTAGCTGATAAATAGCTAATTTAGGACACGAAAGCTGAATTGGTCGATCGAGCGCACGCTCTACATTTTGTTAGGCCTCCCACCAGAGCCCCCACCATAAGCACCGTAGCTACTCTCACTTCTGTTATCCAAGCTCGTTTCCTTCACAAACCCGGTGTAAGCTTCCATCCCGTGTTCGCCGATATCCAAACCTTCAGCCTCCTCTAAAGCAGAAACGCGGATACCCAGCAAAGCTTTGAGTGCCATCCAAAAAATCGTAGTCAGCAGCACGGTCATCCCGCCCACAGAGATAATGCCGACCAACTGCGCCCATAGTTGACCGAAACCTCCGCCCACAAGCAATCCGGCTGCGGGGCCTGTGGTATAAAGTCCAGTTGTAGGCCCGTCAGCAAATAAGCCAACTGCCAGAGTTCCCCAGATGCCGCAGACTAAGTGAACTGAAGTTGCGCCTACAGGGTCGTCAATTTTCAAGTTGTCGAAGAAAGTTACTGCGAAGACTACCATGATACCGGCGATCGTACCGATTATGGCAGAGTTGGGCACGTTGATCCAAGCGCAGCTCGCTGTTACGCCGACTAAGCCGGCAAGGATGCCGTTGATAATCATCGAAAGGTCGGGTTTGCCCAGGTACAGCCAAGCAGTAATGGTTGCAGCAGCTCCCCCGAAGGCACCGGCGGTGTTGGTGGTGAGCGCAATGTGGGCGATCGCATTTGGATCGACTGCCATTGTCGAACCGGGATTGAACCCGAACCAACCCAACCACAGAATCAAACAGCCCAGGGTGGCAATGCTCATATTGTGTCCCGGCATCGCCACAGTATCGCCGTCGCGGTACTTGCCGATCCGCGGCCCCAAAAATGCCGCTCCCATCAAAGCAGCCCAACCGCCTACCGAGTGAATCACTGTCGAACCGGCAAAATCGTAGAAGCCTGCGTCTGCTAGCCAGCCGCCGCCCCAAATCCAGTGTCCGGTAATTGGGTAAGCAATGCCTACTAGCAGCAAGCTGAAAATTAAGAATTCAAGGAATTTAATTCGCTCTGCAACGGCTCCAGAAACGATCGTCGCAGCAGTTCCCGCAAAAACTAATTGGAAAAAGAATTTAGCGTTAAGAGGCACTCCCGTCCAGTTAAGCGAGTCGAAAATACCTTGATAAGCCTCTCCTGTGGCGGGGCTGTTGTCAGCTACGTTCCACAGGAAAAATCCGCCGCTGGTGCCGATAAAACCGTTGCCGTCACTGAACATTAAGGCAAAGCCGATCGCCCAATATGCGATCGTAGAAAGCGCAAAAACAATCAAGTTTTTGGACAGCACGTTGACGGCATTTTTTTGGCGGCAAAAACCGGTTTCCAACATACAGAAACCCGCGTTCATAAAGAACACTAGCATCGCCGCCACCATGACCCACATGGTATCCATGCCCACCTTAAGGCTTGCTAATTGTTCCTCGGTGGTTGGTGCGGGAGCTGTTTGGGCTACCGCCGCATATCCCCACACCAAGACGATGATTGCAGCTAAAGGTATACAGGCTTGCCAACTTGGAGTGAGGCGGGCGATCGCCCTTTGTAATTTCTTCAACCTGTTAACTTTTGTCAAAAAGTTTGCTGCTGGCAAATTTAAAGTCTCCCGCCTGACTTGTTTCGACTTTTTCTTTCCGACAGTCATTTTAATCACTTTTACCCTCTTTACGGCTAGTAAGCTCAGCAATATTCGGAAAACTTTCCAATCTTACTACAAAAGTTTATGGATTATTTGTTGAGGTTGAGATAGTTATGATAGCCTAGCTCTTCTAGAAGATTTTGTTTTTTCAGTACAGATTCGGACAAAGTTTTGCGGTAATGCAAAACTCGCTCTAGTAATTCTGGCTGATGAGCTGCCAGTATCTGAACTGCCAGCAAGCCAGCATTCTTAGCGTTGCCGATCCCCACTGTTGCTACGGGTATGCCGGCTGGCATTTGCACGATCGAGTACAGCGAATCAACCCCTTGCAGGTGGCGACTCGGTACCGGCACGCCAATTACGGGCAAGGGCGTTAAAGATGCTACCATACCTGGGAGGTGCGCCGCTCCCCCGGCACCTGCGATAATGACTTTCAAGCCTCGCTGGTGAGCGGTTTGGGCGTATTCCACCATGCGATCGGGGGTACGGTGCGCTGAGACGATCGCCACAGTGCAAGCAACACTGAATTCTTCGCAAACTGCGATCGCATCTTTCATGGTTGGCAAATCCGAATCGCTACCCATGATAATTCCAACTGTCGCTTGATTCATAAAATTTTCAGATTTGAGATTTCAGATAAATGCTAATTTTAAATGATTGCGTTAACTCAAATTTAAATATTTTGTACCAAAACTGACCCTTAAAAGCAATTTTGCCACAAGCCCCCGTCTGAGCAGCCCTAGAGCCAGCAAAAAGCAAAAAGATCCCCCTCCTCATCGCCAGCCACCGGATTTATCCGTAGCGAATATTAAATCTAAAATCTAAAATCTAAAATCGGATGACTGAAGCCACAACCCCAACTGCCACCCCCACAGATATTCTCAATGTTCGCCTCCCAGGTTGCAAGGATTTGCAGATGCTTGCTGTTGACGAAACGGGAATCATTCAAGAAGTTTTGCCGATGGACGCCGTATTTAAACGGATTTGTCCTCCCCATTTGCACGTGCTTGATGTAGCAGGCGATTGGCTTTCTCTGGGCGGTGTTGACTTGCAGATTAACGGCGCTCTCGGTTTTGCTTTTCCCGATTTAGAAAGCAAGCATATTGAAATTTTGCCGAAAATTTGTCAATTTTTGTGGAATCAGGGAGTGGATGCTTTTTTGCCGACTTTGGTGACAACTTCCGTGGATAAGTTTAGGCGATCGCTCTCGACTATAGCTGATTATATCCGCACTGTACAAACCGCCGATGGCGCAACAATTAAACCCAAGACAGCGGAAATTCTCGGCGTTCATCTCGAAGGCCCTTTTCTCAACCCCCAGAAGCGAGGCGCTCACCCAGTTGAGTTTTTGCTACCGCTAACTATAGAAAATGTCAAGCAAGTTTTAGGAGATTGTGCCGATATTGTCAAAATAATTACTTTAGCGCCGGAGTTAGACAGCACTGGTGAAGTCATTTCCTATTTGCAAAGTTTGGGAATTTCCGTCAGTCTTGGACACTCCCAAGCGACGGCAGAGCAAGCTCAACAAGCATTTGAGCGGGGAGCTTCAATGGTAACTCACGCTTTTAATGCGATGCCGAGTTTGCACCACCGAGAACCGGGTTTGTTGGGAGCGGCGATTGTTTATCCGGGCGTAAAATGCGGTTTAATTGCTGACGGGAAGCACGTTTCTCCGACAATGATTGATTTTTTGCTACGCGCTGGTAGGTATCAAAAAGGCGTTTTTTTAGTGAGCGATGCTTTGGCTCCCCTGGGCTTGCCTGACGGTGTTTATCCTTGGGATTCCCGACAAATTGAAGTCAGAAAAGGTACAGCTTGGGTAAGATTAGATTATCACTCGGCCCTGGAATGTGCTACTTTGGCAGGTACTACTCTGCCGCTGTTGGCGGGAGTGCAGAATTTGGTGGAGTGGGGAATTTGCGATGCCGAAAGTGCGATCGCCTTGGCAACTGAATCTCCGAGAAGGGCGATCGGAATTTCGGGAATTATTGGCAAATCGGCAAGTCAATTGTTGCGCTGGAATTTAAATGCTGCGACAAAGCAATTGACTTGGCATCGGTTATTTTAACCTGTTATACCATTTTAAATTAAAGAATTTCAGAAGTGGGAATGTGCGAACTGGTATTACCCGATCGATTTGAGATTTTAGATGTGCCGTTTTAATCTAAAATCTCAAATCGCCAATCTAAAATCGGTTGTTGCAAGTTGCACATTTTCCGAACCGGATTGCTATATAATATCTAACCGTTGGCAATAAATCAGCAGCAGGCAGATCGATGAATTTGGTAGACGACAAGACTATAGTTAGACAGTATTTTAACTCGACGGGATTCGATCGCTGGCAGCGAATTTACGGCGAGGGCAAAGTCAATAAAGTTCAGCTAGACATCCGCACCGGGCATCAGCAAACGGTGGATACAGTCATCAAATGGCTGCAAGCTGACGGCAATTTGCCTGGGCTTTGTGTCTGCGATGCTGGCTGCGGTGTAGGCTCTCTGAGCATTCCTCTGGCTGACGCTGGGGCAATTGTTTGCGCTAGCGATATCTCTGAAAAGATGGTAGCAGAAGCTTATGATCGATCGACAGCAGTTCCCGGCAAGCTCTACAACATCTCCTTCGCCGCCCAAGATTTGGAAGCTTTAACCGGCAAATTCCACACAGTGATTTGTTTGGATGTGCTAATCCACTATCCTCAAAATAAGGCTGCAGAAATGATCGCTCACCTAAGTTCGATCGCCGAATCTCGACTAATTCTTAGTTTTGCACCCAAAACCTTAGCACTCACCGCCCTCAAAAAAATTGGTGAACTTTTCCCCGGCCCGAGCAAAACTACCCGGGCTTACCAGCACCGCGAAGCTGATATTATCAAAATCCTAGAAAACAATGGTTTTGTTATTAACAGAACAGCGATGACTAGCACTAGCTTTTACTATTCTCGCTTGTTGGAAGCTGTGCGGAAATAGGTTAAAAATATCTACAAGAAAGCTAATTTCTCATCAGCCTAGGGTGCGCCTAGCGCACCTTCCCTTACCAAAGTTAGGCAAGTGAATTTCCATACTCTGCGATTGCTTCGCTCCCGCTGGCAATGACAAAGACGGCACGCAGCGCGCACCTTCGATATCAACAATTAGATGTTTTTTCCTCTTCCTTCTTCCTTCTTCCTTCTTCCTTCTTCCTTCTTCCATCGGACTGACATCCGTTACATCCGTTACATCCCGTACATTGCTCGTTGCCGAACTTCCTTCTTCCCAATTCAATAAATATTATGTCAACGCTAATTTTAATTCGTATTTTTATAGCAGTCGCAGCGGTATTCGGAGGTTTATCCGTTGCAGGCGGTGCTTTCGCCTCCCACGCTTTGAAAAATCAATTGAGCGATCAAGCTTTAACAATTTTTGATACCGGCACCCGATATCAAATGTACCATGCCCTGGCTCTATTACTCGTCGCTTTACTCTTGAGCCGCGCCCAAGAGTCTCAAACCTTTTTTGCAGTCGCTGGATGGGCTTTTATTGCCGGCACTATCATATTTTCAGGCAGTTTGTACGCCCTAAGTTTGAGCGACATCAAATGGCTGGGTGCAATTACGCCACTGGGGGGAGTTGCTTTTATTGTTGGTTGGGGATGTTTGGCAGTCGCAGCTTGGAGTTTTAAATAGAGATGGGCAATTCCCAATGCCAAATCCCTCCGCGAGAGTTCCGCTTTTTGACCCCATGCCTTATGCCCTATGCCCTATGCCCAATACCCTAATTATCAAACACATCCCTGGAAAACATCTCTGTCAAAGTACGCAAGTAAGGTACAAATACCGTTAAATCTTCAGCAGGAAGCCGATCGCATATTTCCCAAAATAAAATCAGCAGCATATCCTGCACTAACTCCCAACTTACATGAAGTTTCGGATACAACATCACGCAAATTGGAAACAATTCTTGCTGTACCGGGTGAATGCTACCTTCCAAAACGCACCAGCACAAATAGCTTTGAAAAATCTCGACATCCCGGATACCAGAAATTTTTACCTCGCGATCGCTCAAATACCCGCTGCTGCTGCGGTATCCTTGATGCTGAGCACTAGCTCGATCGTACACTGCAATAGCAATCTGAGTCGTGTGCTGCAACAAATGCTGAACGGCTAATAGAGCTCTTGAATTCGGGGGCTGATTCGCCGCAGCCTCGTTAATCTCTCCGTAGGGAATGTGCAGGTAGTCGTCTACAACTTTTAAGTAGGGCGCAAATTCGGCTCTCTCTGACTCCGAAAGACATCCTAACAAGATTTTGCTAGTGTATTGAAACTCCATTGTCACAAATCCCAGCACTAACGGATCAGTCTTTGAATATTTTCGCCTCACTTTGATAATATCTTTTCCCACTAGGACTGACAAGCGGAAAACAGGTTCTCTATCTGCATAAGCGTCTATTGCTTTCTTATATAAGGTGCGAGAATCGGCGGCCATTTCTAAAGAATTAATTAAACTTGGATCGATCGCGTGCCGCTGTATTTGTTTCCCTAAAAGAGCTTCTACTCTACTCCAAGCTATCTCGCTGGCTAATTTCAGGGTATCTGTCAATTTGTCAACTATTGGGGCTCTATTTCCCTCAAAATTAATTAAATCGAGGCTTGGGAGAATTTGGCGTGGCCCTTGGTTCTCTCGTGCCGCAACTGTACTGTAATATTTTTTTGCCCAGCTAACTGCGAAGGAAGAAACGCTGACACCTTTAGCTTTTGGGAGTTTGTCAGTGTCCAGTCCGGTAATACCTTGGGGCGCCTGACTTGCGCCCTGTTGAAGTTGGTCGGCTGCTGGTAAAGATTTTGAAGATATTTGTGAAATACCCGTCATGATAAACCTCGTTTTTTTATTAAGTCGCACCCGATCGATTCCCCTAATTTTTAACGTTGTTAACTACAATTTTCTGCATTTGTACGTTGACAGTCATCAGCCATTACGCTTAAAGCTATAAGCCATTTCGCTCGACTGCCTGCATCTTTTATAAGTTGCACGTTAATAACGTTATTTATTGTGCGATCGATCACCATCATTCTGTGATCGCGATCCTAATTTATTTTTTTGACCTATAAAGAGGACTGGAAATAAATTTAATTTGTCTTAAAATCTAATAACTAAAGTCAAGTCTGCCTCAAAAAAACTGCTGCTTGAAATACTTTATCTTTGTTGTGGAGCGCTTTGGTTGATCGCCCTAATTTCTTAATGAAGCTAGGCTACAGCACGATCTAGCGATGACTTTGGTTAATTTATTTCTATAGGTCAATTAGAAATGTATTTTGAGCCTGACGATTGTTATGAAACCCCAATAAATTTAACGCTCGGTTTTTCTAAATAAAAAATTAAATTTGAGATGAGAATCAGATTTATGTGCATTTAGTTAATGCCATTGCCAGGGCAGTTTTTTGTGATCAGTTGTTTAGCTTCCCCGTGAAGCGAAGCTATCCCGTAGGGAATCGCCCGCAATTGATCGTCGTCCATTCGATCAACCACCTACCCTTCAAAACCGGAATTAGCGAGTGACTCCCCCGGTAGCGGGCACATTTTGCCAAATCCGGCGGGTTCGAGTCCTCTGTCGGAGGCGGAAGCCTGTCCCGACAACGAGAGGATTAGGTTGATGCGGCCCCCACCGGCGATCAATCCTCACAAACAGCACGGCCAGTACGTCTTTAAGGCTATGGCTTCGGGTAGGATTAGTAGGACGAGAGGAAGTGGATAAAGTCAGTAACTCAGGGCTAAAGCCACTGAGCTTGTAAGAGAGAGCTCTCGCAAGCTGTACTGACCAGCCTAAGTCTTCACTGACTACGTTATTTAGGTCATAACACCGGAGAATACGTCGCTAGTTTTCCGCTCTGTTGTTTACAGTTAAACAGTCTTAAAGTCACTGAGACAGTGCTGTAAGCGTGACAAGCCTTCATAACATTGGCGAAGCGAACTTTACCCCGAAAGGGAGATTGAGGCAACCATACCTCACTGGAGAGGTTGATTAAATTCCCTCTCCAACCCCGAAAGGGGATTCAAGGCGATTGAAATCGCCGCGCCGTTTTCCTCTCAGGGCTAAAGCCGCTGAGTTTCCCACTTACCGAGTTTTTTTATGAGCGCTAGCAGCAATTCAACTGAAATTAAGTTCGGAACCGATGGGTGGCGAGGACTGATTGCCCATGACTTTACTTTTGCCAACGTGCGAAAAGTCACCCGGGCGATCGCCAGTTACCTAGAAACCGCTTACACCAAAGACCGCCCAGTTCTAGTCTCCTACGATACCCGCTTTCTGGCAGACGAGTTCGCCCGCACCTCGGCGGAAGTATTGGCAGATTTGGGATGGACAGTGAAAGTGGTCGATCGAGATTGCCCCACACCAGTCATCGCCTACAGCGCCAAGCATCTCAACTCCGCAGGGGCCCTGATGTTCACGGCTTCGCACAATCCCGCACCTTACTGCGGCATCAAATACATCCCGGACTACGCCGGCCCGGCTACCCCGGAAATTACTGATACAATTGTGGCAAATATTGCTGGTGCTTCTGATGCCCCAGCCAAAGGCAGCCACAACGATAAAATCTCCACTTTTGACCCGAAACCCGAATATCTGAAGTTTCTTTATACTTTGATCGATGTGGAGCGGATTCGCTCTGCTAAGTTGAAGGTGAAGTACGACGCTCTCTACTCGACTTCTCGCGGCTATCTCGACGGCGTTTTGGAACACTGCGGCTGCGAGGTCGAAAGTTTTCACACCTACCGCGACGTGCTGTTTGGCGGCGGAATGCCCGAACCCAAGGGCGAACAGTTGGTTGAGTTAGTGGAAGCTGTTAAGAAGGATGCGGCGGATTTGGGTTTAGCTACCGATGGCGACAGCGATCGCTTTGGTATTGTTGACGAGTTGGGAAATGTCTTGACTCCAAATACTGTACTGTTGCTGCTGGCCCGTCACTTGGTTAAGAATAAAGGATTGACTGGGGCGATCGTCCGTACAGTCGCAACTACCCACTTGCTGGACAATTTGGCCGCCAAGTACGGTTTAACAATCTACGAAACCGCAGTCGGCTTTAAATACATCGGCGAAAAAATGCGGGAAACTGCGGTGCTCATCGGTGGCGAAGAATCTGGCGGTTTGAGCGTTTTGGGTCACATTCCCGAAAAAGACGGGATTTTGGCTGATATGCTAGTTGCTGAGGCGATCGCCTATGAAGGCAAACCGCTGTCTCAGCTAGTCGAAGAAGCCATTAAAGAAGCCGACGGCCCTCTGTACAACAAACGCTTGGACTTGCACCTAGAAGAAGCCCACAAAGCAGCCGTTTTGGAATCTTTTACCAAGAATCCCCCCAAAGAAGTAGCAGGTATCGGCGTTAAGGAAATCGGCCGCAAAGACGGAATTAAACTTTATCTTGAAGACGGTGGCTGGGTACTGCTGCGGCCTTCGGGAACCGAACCCTTGATGCGCGTTTACATGGAAACCAATTCTGTGGAAAAAGAAAGCCAAGTTGCCCAACACATGGAAAAGGTAATTTCCCAGTTAGAACCTGTTTAATTTTCTACCTATTCCAACGGGGGTTTTTTCCCTAGCGTTTGGGATTGTGAGGTGCGCTTGGCGCACCTTACGTATTTTTGATAACTGCTGGGTCAGTTATATATTTGCAATACACTTGGATTTGTTTAAGTTTGGGAAGTGTCAATTTGTTTATGTTTGTTAAATTTTTAATTAATTTAAAAAATCCTCTCTTTTTCCGCATCTACTTGACTTTTCCCCTAATTGTATTGTAGAGTATTATATAATGGGATGTTTGCCAAAATAAAAATTTTACACGTATTTAAATTATAAAACAACTATACAATTTAAATTATTAGCCTGTCAACCGGTTTATGAAAACAATTCCTCTGCTCGCCATTAGTTTTTTAGTAGCAATTTTAGTAAGCGCGATCGGCATTGTTTCAGTGCAGAACGCTGCCCCCGTATCCTTAAACTTTATCTTTTTTCAATCGATACAAATGCCCGTAGGAGTAGTATTGGCAATGAGCCTGAGTGCAGGACTTATCGGAGGTGCGCTACTGCAACCGCTGTGGAACCTTTCAGATTCCCAAAACTCGCGTCCTAAATTTCAGGCAAATCCAGAAGAATCCGACACCGTACAATATTAAATAGATTTTATCCCTTAGAGGGAATATACCTGACCGTCAATCAGCAATCGAGTAATTCCCTTAGCTCGCAAATAAGGTGCTGCTTTTTGCAGCATACTGCTGTCAGGAATCTTGAAAACTCTTTGATTGCGAGTAGCAAATCGGCGGGCCACTCGGTGATTGTCAAACACTGCCAGGGTTTTCTCGCGAATTTCCGCCGCCGGAATTTGACCGAGTTCGCCAAAAGCTTTTAGAGGTCTAGTGATTAACTCTGCCGCCCGATCGACCACCAAATAACAAATTTTGGGCAGAGATGCTTCGCTTAAAGGCAAAACTTGAATCAGTCCTGTACCCCGAAGCTCGTTAGCGAAGCCCTCGAAGAGGATCGACTCGCCCGACGATAGTGAACCCAGGAGACTGCCTTCAAACAGAGAGTCTTCATCCTCTACATCTTCGTCGAAGTCGTCATCTAAATCGTCTTCATCCTCCTCATCCTCGTCGTCGTCCTCGAAATCCCTAAAGTCTTCACCTGCCAGCAGCCCTTCTGCTGGCAGCATTGCCTTTAGTTCACCAGTCACAACAGCGCGGTGGCTTCGATCGGCAAGATTGGCTGCTGGGGCATCTGGCACATCAGAAACATCTAAATCAGACTCTACATTGCCTCGAATTTCTGGTTCTGCAACTGGTTCAGGGACTGAGTTAGAACGCTTTCGGATTGTCGGTCTCGAATTTGAGGCTGACGGCAGGACAGGGACTGACTCCGACAGGGGGACAGCTACAGGATCGGTTTCGCCATCATCTGCCAACGACTCAGTAGTCGCCTCTGTCGGTTCAGAAACACTGCTGCGATCGGACAAACGCTTTTGTTTTTGCTGCACTAGAAATTCGTATTCCGGCTCCGACAAAGCCCCCTGAATGATGCGCCTCACAGTAGAACTGCTCACTCCGTAGCGCTTTGCCAGAGTGATAGTATTCTCGTTTGACTGTCGGTACAGCCTGATGAGTTCGCGTTTGTCTGAATCGGAGAGTTTTGTAGGCGTCATGCCAAGTTTCCCAGCAAAAAGACTTGAAAAGACGCAGGCTAGCAGTCAGCGAACTGTGATTTTTCATCTTCGATTTCAAGCTCAGAGATGCCGACAAGGGCAAAGAAGCTTTCGCGTCCCCATCGCTTGCCAAAGCAACCCCAATCTCCAATCGCTACGCTGCGCGACGACTGCGCCTGCTCTGACGAGAGCGGGTTGAGATGTCATGTTCCAAGATAGCTCCAATCCCAAACAGGATGGCGCTGAAAACAAAAAAGA
The DNA here is from genome assembly GCF_036702355.1 of Microcoleus sp. D3_18_C4. Lineage (NCBI taxonomy): Bacteria > Bacillati > Cyanobacteriota > Cyanophyceae > Oscillatoriales > Microcoleaceae > Microcoleus > Microcoleus sp. D3_18_C4. The sequence goes on along the minus strand of NZ_JAUBTF010000016.1, from coordinate 46,217 downwards.
CTTCCAGCAAACTGCCGCTTTGATAACTACCCTCAGCCTGAGTATCGCGCCATTTAAAGTACATATCTGCGATGTAAAGCGAAAAAGTTGCAGCCGCAATCATTCTCCAAGATTGGGAAAAACGTCCTCCCCAAAACGCCAGCAGCAATGCAGTAGCAATAATCAGGAGAAAAACATCCCCAACGATGTAAAACAAATTGATTGCGTTTTTGTGAGGCGCCAGTTGCTTGTCAAGTGCCATCACCCATGCGGGAGCTTTGATTTCTGCTTCTTCTTCTTCGGGTGCTGATGCAGCATCGGTCGCGGCTGCTTTTGCCTGTAACTTAGACGAATTTTCCAAAGCAGGCGCTCTTCCTGTGGCAGCGGTTGCTGGTGCAGATGTCACTACTTCTTCTTGAGTGGCTGCCGGAGCCATTCCTAGCTGGGCCCTCCAAGAGTCAGGTGCAGCAACCCAAATAGCTACAGCTATCCCGAAGGCTGCAATTCCCGCTAACAAAGCCCACTGCCAAATTTCTAGATTCAGCCGCTTGGAAGTCACAGCTACAACCATGCCCCCGATCAGTACCACATAGCTGGCCAGATAAAACGCATCTGCTGGAGACACGTCCGGGTCTAACCCGAAATAGAGTTCCCAAATCCCGAACAGCACGCCGGCTATGAAATAGAACAGCATCCCCAGACCTATGCCCAGCCAGACGTTGCGCCCGCTGACCATGTGGGGGCTTTGCCAGTTTCTAAAACAGACTAAAGCCGCTCCCAAGTATGCTCCGCATTCAAAAATATAAGTGCCGATCGAGTACCACAGAGGTAAACCCTCTTCTGCTGAGAGGGGGACGCTGAACAGCAAAAAAAACAGCAGCGCCATGACAGCCCAGACAATGCCTGCAATCACTAGGGTCTGAGCTGACAGTAAAGATGAAGATGTAGATGACTTTTCTGAAGTGCTACTCATAGGGATTCCACGAGACCTAACTAGCGGTTGAACGCACCCCATCTCAATCTTTGATTGTAGATGAGGATTCTTTCGCCAAAAAAACTTAAAAAACCTAGATCTGACGCTTCCGGAATAACTGGCGTCCTCAGTGTGTCGTCGGGACTTTTGCCCTCGTACACTATAGAAAGACTAAGCAAGAATAATCTCTATTTACTAATTCAATAAATTAGTCGTTAGTCGATCTTGTACCCGGAAATATAATGATAGATATACGGTAGATGTCTCCACCATTAAGGTTTTTACAGTACCAAATCTATCTCTGAAATTATACCCTCAAAGGTTGAGGGAGCTGTTTTTTTGCTTTCACTCTTCCCCACTCGTATCAATGATTGTGACTGGGGAGTGCGATCGAAACTGAGTTAAATTGCCAGACCATAGGTGGCATCCAAACCGAATCAACAATTTGGTTGTCAATACAAGTTGGCAATCCAACTTGTATATCGCGTACCCCCTACAGTGCAATTATCTAAGCTGAATTATCTGGACCCAATTGTCTGAGAAATTGTCACAGATTTTCTATCCTGCGATCCACAACTTGTTGAGGGCTGATTGTTTCAGCCAATCTAGAAACTGAGTCCGATCCGGTGCTGGCATATCTTGCAGCACATCGCTCACTCCCTCCGCGAAGTCCGTATTGCCAAAATATGATTTGCCCAAGCGGTGGAGTTCTTGCAATAAGGTTTTGAGATGCTGCTCTTGCCAAGGAGGCACCTTGTGAGATTGCAAGGGACTAACGGTTAGCCAGTTTTTTATCGCATCAGGGGAGTCTGCCTGGGGGAAGTTTCCCTGCTGAAATACCTTGGCGATATCTTTCTGAAACGATGTGGCTTGCCTTGCGCCTAAAAGGTCTTCTACATCGAAGTAAACAGCTTGGAGTAGCAGCAGACAAGCCTGCGCGAACAGTGGTGCTTTGGCTGCTTCATTCCCTGCCGGTTCTTCACCGGCAAGCTGATCTAAACGGACTTTTCCCCAGACGCTATATCGATCCGGCTCTTCTAGCAGAACACAGGCTTTGCCTCGGTTGTCGGTTAAGTCCCGCCACAAGGCTCTGGCGTCTTCTGCTTGCTTGCCGTTGAAGGCGCTGATCAGGCGAAAAGTCTGCCCCTGATAATTGAGAATGGGAATTTGTTGATCCCGTTTTGGGTGTTGAAAATTGGTTATTTCAACATCCTGCCGTTTCAGAATAAACATGACACTGCGATTTGACTCCTGTCATGGCCGAGGTGCTGTGCTTTTGACACTCCCGATGCCTAAAGGCGAGGGGATTCTTGATTCAGCGAGTCCACTTAAATTAGCAGGATTGCTCCCGATCACCCAGAGATGGTTCTCTTCTCAAGCGTTCCGATACTTTTTTGCTAACAAATGCTAACAAATATCTAAGCTGAAATTGTCTCTCAGCCTTGGCGTATAAATCAATGCACGAAGGAAAATCCCCCGCGCACAATTTACGACTGCTGTACTGGCAACGCTTGATTTTCTCGCTCGTGCCGAGCAGGCGATTGACTGTTTTGCTTTGATGCCGTAGAGGAAGCTTATATAGAGGCTCCGTACCATCAGGGATTTTCACCTGAGTCTTTCAATCCTAGTTCTACCACATTTTTATCAAATATCAAGTCGAGCATAATGTTAGCCAACATAACTCAAGATCAGCAAATTAGTCATTCTGGCTCAACTCATACCTCAAATCAGGAGACGAGCTCTGGTTTTTCGCTAATGGGGTCAGCGTTTTAGGCTTTGCCACTAGGGGAGGTTAACATAACCAATAGACATCTGGGAAAAAGCACCTGTGACTCTTTTGCTGTCTGAGTTCCGTCTTAATTGGGAGAGATATCCGATCGACCAAATAGTTGGGTTTCAACTCGACCCCTAAATACTTTACGCGAGTTCACGTCCTACCTAGTTTTGATTGTAAATTTACAATTGTGCTGTTTGCAGGTGAGTTCCTCCAGCTTTTGTCAGATACAGTCTTGAAGGCAAAGGCACTCTCATCATCTTGGTTTTTTTCCCGAACCATCGCACTGCACGCCATATTTTTGCACCTCAAAGCGGTTTCTGCGTAAGTCATCACATAATTTACTTGCTCGATCGCACACTGCACCTATACAATAATGTTGTTAGCGATTTTTGAGTTGGGTGCGTAACTCAGTTGGATAGAGTAGCTGCCTTCTAAGCAGCGAGCCGCAGGTTCAAGTCCTGCCGTACCCGTTAATAAAACCTAATACCATCAATGCTTTGAGCCGTTCTTTACCGAAAAGGAGAGAGTGGCTCAAACCTTATTTGTTGTGCTTTTGTTGTGCTTTTGTTGTGCTTTTGTTTCGCACAACAAATGCGAAACACCGCTTATCTGGGTCAGGTGGTATCCCGGCATCCTGTCGGTAGACACGGGTTAACTCTCCGAACCCAATATTTCCAAGAACGTATCCACCTCTGCCAAGTCCGCTCTGGATTTTTTGCGTCGCGCTTTTAACTGGTTGAGCAAGTCGGCCGCTTCTGGAAAAACTGCGACGGTCGGACCGGAGTTTTTATTTTCCTCCCGCTCGCGCTGCACTTCCTTGAGTTCTTGCTCCAGCATCTGAACCTTCAGTCCCAAATCGCCGTTGCGCTCGTGTAACTGATTCAGTTCCTTGTCCCATTCTGCAAGTTGCTTGTTGGCCGCTTTCTATTCCTACCTGAGCGATTCATCGTTGCCATCGCTAGGGTTTCAGCAGTTTTCTCCTGCCAAGAAAAGAGAGGCTGAGATATTATTTGCTTCGGATTTGTTTTGGATTTCGGGCATCCAAAACAAATCCGAAGCAAAAGCCCCACCTGCCAAACTGGGCGAATCTTCCTGCTTCTGGGCGATCGACACTGCTACCTTTCTGAGTATAGGTTTTACACAGCCGATGTATTATCATAAAAAGTCTATTGTGTCAATAGACTAGATCCTGCGATGTTCAAACACCACCAGCAGCAGGTTGTGGGCCGAGTAGCCCTCAGAGGTTATCCTTAGTAATCAGGCTAGTTTCCGACAGGTTTGGATATGTTCCCAACAACTCTATTTAATGTTCCCCAAAATTTAATGCTATTACTCGACCGCAGCGCGATCGACCGCTTAAAGCCCCTATTGGCGCAAACAACCGGAATGCCTATAGTTGCATCGGAAAATACGGCAACAATTGCGCTCGTATTGGTTGCTCTGGGAATTCTGGGTTGGGGATTTTATCGCGCCAGACCTTTTGGCAAACTGGGAATTTTGGCTTGGTTGCAGTCTGTTGCGCTGATGAGTCCCTGGCTGCTGTTCTTTGGTTTGTTCGCCGCCGGAATTTACCTCAATCTAGTGGCGGTATTGTTGCTGCTAGTGGCATCCACGGGATTGTACATTTATCTGGGCCGGCAATTGCGTAAGGCTGCATCCGATACAGTGCTGCCGCGGCCGGATGCTGCTGAGGTAAAGTCCCAAAGCGATGCTTTCTCTGCCCCTGAGTCGCAGCGACCACCAGGCCCAGAAACCATTAAGATCGTCACCTCGTCGCCTGCGAATAATGAATCAGAAATAATTCCCGTTCCGGTGGAAGACCTCAAGGCAATTAAAGGCATCTTTGGAATTGATACTTTCTTTGCCACAGAAACGATTCCCTATCAAGATGGGGTAATTCTCAAAGGCAATCTCCGAGGAGACCCAGAACAAGTACACTCACGTTTGACGGCAAGTTTGGAAGAAAAATTAAACGATCGCTACCGCCTATTTTTAGTAGAAAATCAGGACGACAAGCCCGTAGTTATTATCTTGCCCAGCACCAACGACCCGCAGCCCACAACTGTGTCTCAAAAAATCCTAGCAGTCGTCCTGCTGCTGGCAACAATTGCTACTAGCTTAGAGACAGGCGGTTTGCTGCTAAGTTTCGATTTCTTTAACTCGCCCGCTAGATATCTAGAAGTTCTGCCAATTGCAGCGGGAATTTGGGCGGTTTTAGGCTCTGGGGAAATTGCTCGCCGAGTGCTGGCAAATCGGTACAAGGTTGGCTTGAGTTGGCCGTTTTTTATACCAACTTTGCAGATAGGTTGTTTTGGAGCGATCGACCGTTTTGAGTCGCTGCTGCCCAACCGTAAAGTTTTGTTTGACATCGCTTTTGCCGGGTCAGCCGCTGGGGGAATAGTTTCTCTGCTAATGCTGGTAACGGGTTTGCTGCTGTCTCACCCCGGCAGTTTGTTTCAAATTCCCGCAGAATTTTTCAAGGGCTCGGTTTTGGTGGGAACTTTGGCAAAAGTGGTTTTGGGTTCGGCGTTGCAGCAGCAGATTGTTGACGTTCACCCGCTGGTAGTTATCGGTTGGTTGGGCTTGGTAATAACGGCGATTAATTTGATGCCGGCGGGACAGTTGGACGGCGGTAGAATCGTGCAAGCCATCTACGGTCGGAAAATAGCCAGTCGCACTACTTTGGCGACTTTTGTGGTGCTGGCTATCGTTTCTTTAGTTAATCCTTTGGCTCTGTATTGGGCGATCGTGATTCTGATTTTACAGCGGAATCTGGAGCGGCCGAGCCTCAACGAGCTGACTGAGCCTGACGACGCTCGCGCGGCTTTGGGTTTGCTAGCTTTGTTCTTGATGATTGCTGCGCTGTTGCCGTTGACTCCGGCTTTGGCTGGCCGTCTGGGAATAGGGAATTAGCAGTAGTCGGGCATCTTTGGTAATAGGCTCTTGGGTTGCGGTAAATTAGTGGAATATAGGAATTGAGCGATCGAACTGGTAACTGAAGGGCGATCGGGTTCCTAACTACTAATTTCCCATTAATACCCGCGCCCAGGGCAATTTATCTACTACCAAAAGTTGATTTTTTTACAACCAAAAATTTGTTTAAACTCGATCGATTAAGTTTAAATAAGTTATCTGAGCCTATAGGATACAGTCATGGCTAATCAACTTCCTCCTGTATTGGTAACTTTTGATGCAGATGTTTTAATGACTGGCCGAACCCAAGTTTGGCAAGAATATGCGAAGGTGGGAACTTGCTATATCCCGGAAGTAGTGTACGACGAAATAGATCGTCTGACAGGGCAAGCGGTGGAAAAAGCTCAAGAGCAAGTAGCTAGAGAGTTTATGCGATTTTTTGCCGACAGCGGCTGGATTGCAACTGACGCTCAGGAAACACACCGCGCTCTCGAACCTTCGATCAAAAATCAAAGCAAGCCAGCAATGCTGGTGGTGGCGACGGCTCAGTGCGTTTACGGTTTGGCTCAAGAACACCCGGACGCATTGGTGATTTTTGTGTCCAACAGCCAGCCTCTGCTGAAGCGGCTGGCTTCTGTAGGCGCTACGAATCTCTGCGGGATTACCGGGGCGATGCTGTTAAATTGGGCGAGGAAAGGGGAACGCCCGCCGGCGGCGACTCAGCAATTGCAAAGTTTGATGCGTACCCTCGCCGAACGCAAATCGACTCAGCGCCCTAACAGCAGAATTCAGGATGCTGCTGTTGGCCACACGGGGGCTTCTGTTAGTAAGTTAACGGGAACCCGCGGCGCTTCTGAGCTAAAGTCGCCCAGCAGTTTTACTAAAACTAATAAAACGGGTTTGACTGAGAGCCGCAGTGCGAGTTCGCGGCCCAAAACACCGCGACGTAATCGCGAGGAGGCGAGAGATTACGAGCCGGCTGTATATCGCATGAAACATATTACACCTCCGAAAAAAAGGGACAGCGGTTTTCTGTCTACTGTGTTCAATTTTTTGGGAGCGTTATTTTTCTTGACGGTAGCGGTAGGTATTTTGTGGCGAGTGTTCGATGTTAGGGGTTTTAGAAAGACTTTTGTGCCGGCTCTACCACAGCCTGTGCAACAATTTGTTAAGTCGATCGACCCTAAATAATCTGGTTTTCTGAAAATTTCACTTTCTGATGTGGCTGATTGGTGCTTTCGGTCATCGTTAATCTTGCACCTTGGGAAACTGGAATAGCACGCTTGGTTCACAAATGAGTTCCCTCCCCTAAATATAGCGGTAAGCGGCTCGTGGCGCACCCTACGGTTAGAATTTCTGGCATTAGTCCGCTGGGAATTTTCAACGGCTACTATCACAACAGAAGGCGAACGCTTCAATTTAGTGCTCTAAAAATTCCTTGCCATGCTGAACGGGAACGAAATAATTAGTGGATTAGCACTGGCTGTTGGGGGTTTTGCGTATGCTTTAGTATTTTTTGTTCTTCTTCCCTTCAGACAGTACGATTATGCAGCACCACTTGGGGCAATAGCAATGGCGATCGCCCTTACTATTGCAATGAATTGGCTACTATCTGCATCGTTGCTAACTGGGTGGAGTTGGGTGGCGGCATTATTGGGTTTTCAGGTAGCCCTGATGCTTTTTGGTAGCGTGTTTCTGGAAGATGGGCTGTACCTGCCCAATTTGTTGTTTTTTGGAACTATGAGCGTAGGATATGCGAGCGTTTATACCAGTTTTTCACAACAAAAAACACTGGCAATTGTGGGTTTATTGACGGTATTTTTCCTAGCTTCAATGTACTTATTTTGGATTGGTGGCTATGTGATCAAAGGCAAAAATCCGTTTCAGGGTTCTTCTACCCAGATGCTGCCACTGTTGAATAAAAGGGTAGAAATTATCACGGACAATCCCAAACAATTGTATTTGAATGGTAAAAGTGGCGAACTCACGCATATTTACCGTTATGAGGTGACAGTGAAACTAGATTCTGGAGGAGACGAGAGATTGATGTGGCCCTATGTCGATGTTTGGTGGCAGGATATCAAGGCTGCTAGCTAACAGAAATCGCAGTAATTTATATCGTTTCCGGTTGCACCGTCCGTGATAGTCAACAGTCAACAATCATGAGGAGTGCAACCCGAATTGATATCATTCACTATTTATTTAAAGCTGGTGCTGTTCCTTCTACAGGTCGAATAATGACCGATTTATTAGTAGATTGTTGCTGAAAAAGTGCCTTGAGTGCTAATTCAAGATTTTCTGCCATGACGATGCGGTTTTCGTAGGCAACAATAACTCTGATTAAAGTTGGCAAACTATTGCGTTCGGCTTCTAAGTAAAGAGGTTCCACATACAGTAAAGATTGTTCAATGGGAATTACTAATAAGTTTCCTTGAATTGCTTTTGAGCCCTGGCGATTCCATAGAGATATTTGTTCGGAGATAACCGGATCTTGGTTAATTAAAGCTTCTATTTGTTCCGGGCCGTAAACTAATCGCTGTTTGGGGAATAAATACAGCAGCAATTTTCCGTACTCGCTACCATCCGATCGCCCTGCAATCCAAGCAATTAAATTGTTGCGACTTACTGGTGTAAATGGCAGCAGCAAAATAAATTCTTCTGCTGTTTCCGTTGGCAGCTTCATAATCAAATAATACGGTGCTACGGGCTGCTGTTCGCTGCCATAAATTTCATTGGGAACTCGCCACAAATCCTCCCGATTGTAAAATACTTGCGGGTCTTCCATATGATAAGTTAGCAAGCGTTCTGATTGAATGCTCAACAAATCTACTGGATATCTGATATGTTTGCGGAGAGCCGGAGGCATTTTGTCAAGGGGTTTGAAGAGTCCGGGAAAGATAGCCATCCAACTGTTAATAATCGGATCGGAGGGATTGGCAACGTAGAAGTCAACAGACCCGTTGTAGGCATCAATCACTACTTTAACGGAGTTGCGGATGTAGTTAAATTCATGCTTTCCTGGGTCAGAATATGGATAGCGATCGCTCGCTGTATAGGCATCGATAATCCAGTAAAGATAGTTGGGAGATTTATCAGTAGCCGAGGGTGAGGGTTTAATCTTGTTGATAGTTTTATCTTTTTCTTTTTCTATATCATCATGGCTAAGATTGGCGTTGGCTACTACTAAATACGGATCGGAATCGTAGCGCAAAAAAGGAGCAATCGCCCGGACTCTTTTATTAATATTTCGACGGTACAGCAATTTAGTTTCTGGTGTAAAATTGCGCGTCAGTGCCATTTGCCAATTTTTGAGATAATTAGCAAACAGCCAGCGCCGCCACATAGAACCGATCGCAATTCCGCCCTTACCGTTGTAATTATTGTAAACATTTTCTTCGCCGCTAGGATAATCGAATTCTTTGACTTTTGTGGGCGTCATCGCGTCTGTATCGGTGATTTCGCCGTAGTAAATTCGCGGGTAGCCGATCGGAATACTGGCCCGAATTCGATCGCTAGTGACTTCCAAAGCAGTCTCTCCTTTCTGGGCTGCAACTCCAATATCTTTGACAAAATAATCGGGTAAACCCCCGACACCGACTGTATTTACGGGAGAAAGAGTAAAGCCGTAACCGTGAGTGTAAACCAGGTGCTTGTTCACCCAAGTTTGAGCTTCGGGGGCAACTGCTGTGTAATCTAATTCCCGCGCTGCCAGAAACACTTGTTGGCTTTCAGAATCTCCCTTTTTTGCTTTTTCATTTTTGATTGTGTAGCGCTCGATATCAGCATCAGGAAATGTATAATAGGGTCTGATTTGCTGTAACTGTCGGTTGGTTTGCAGCAGCGGTCGCTTGTCCCACAGCCGGATGTTGCTAATCGTAAGTTGATTTTTTTCTAAGTCTGCATAAGTAAGTTTCCCGGCGGGATCGAAAGTTTTTATTTCAATTTCTTTGAGGTCAAAGGCTTCTTGAGTAAAGGCAATGCTGCGCTTCATGTACGGCTTTTCTCGTGCTAGTTCGTTGGGTTTAACTAGGAGTTGCTGCACAATTTGTGGCAGCAGGAAAGTTCCCAACAAACTTAAAGTTATCCACGCTAAAGTAATCTTTTTTATGAGTTCATTTTTAATTTTGAGTTGGTAAACCTGGCACAGCATCAAAAGTGCGATCGCCCCTGCCAAAATACTCAAAAATCCATAGACGGGTAGCCGCACCGTCACGTCAGCATAATTTGCCCCGTAAGTAACGTCTCCCCGCGAATACAGCAATGCGTAGCGCCCCAGCCAGTAGCGGAATGCAACGGCTAGCATGGAAGCTGCACCCAACCCGTACAAGTGCCGCTGCTGCGATCGAGAAAACCCCAAAAAGCTCCCTTGACTCAGGCTATTCCCTGAGAGCAAATATGTTAAAGCACAAGATACTAAACTGTACAAAAATACAACTGTCAGCCCGAATCCTAGCAAATCTAAGATTGGGAAAATAAATACATAAAAGCTAATATTTTGATTAAAAAGAGGGTCGGTTGTGTTAAAATTAATAGGGTGCAAATATTGCAAAACATTTGTCCACCGACTTGCGACAATCAGCCCGATCGCCAAACTGAGAAAAAGGGCGATCGCCCGCAGCCAAAACTCAGGCTTAATTACCACAGCTAACATTGTCCCCAGCAGCAAGCTCAACTGCCACCAGCTAGAAAATAACTGCACCGCTATTTGCTGGATTGACTCAATTCCCAACTGCACGGGCGGTGGAGGTAAATTGCCAGCTATACCGAAATAGGTGAGGCTGTTTGCAGCTAACAGCCCGCAGTGAATTATTATAAAAGTTGCGATCGAACTCAATCCTAATACTGCCAACAGCAGCCAGGAAAAGCTAATTGGGGATTTAGCAACAGGTATTTCGCAATTCTTCCGGGTATTCTTCCCGGTGTTGTTCGCCCTCAGTGAAGCGAATATGGCCCCCGCCACCGGCGATTTCATTTCCTCTGCGGGATGTTGCAGGCGGCGGGCTAAAGCCAAATTTCCCAGCAAAAAGACAGAAGAAACAGCAATTGCGATCGTCCCCAGCAACCCTTGAGTTTTCAGCTTTAACAGAAAAACCTGAAGATATCCAACTTCCTGAAACCAGAGAATTTCTGCCGCAATGCGGGAGGCTAATTCAAAAACCAGCCATAGCCCCGCAATCAGTAGGATTATTTGACAAATTCGCCTATTAGTCATTAGTTATTAGTCATTAGTTATTAGTCATTAGTTATTAGTCATTAGTTATGGGTTGAATGATAACTGATATCAGGTTTGAGCAATTTACCCTCCCGAATGATGCTTTGGCCGCAAGGGTTGGAGGCATTTTTATTCATGGTAATTGACCGGGCATAATATGACTCCTGCTTTCCAGTCAACGGCTAACTGCTTTCCTGTCAACTGACTAATGACTAATGACCAATGACTAATGACAAACTAGCTGTACTGCTGATTGACATCCACATCCAAATTAAACAGTGTTTGCAAAGTTTGCATCGCTTGCCGCCGCGCCTCAATATCCTGCTGAGCGCGCAACTGTACCATCGGATCGTGCAAAATCTTATTCACAATCCCCCTTGTTAAAGATTCAATCACATCTTGATGTTTCTCCGAAAATTCCGAACCCAGACGCGATAAAGCTTTTTCTAACTCTTGTTCCCGAATCAATTCTATCTTATCCCGCAAACAGCTAATAGTAGGAACCGTTTCCAGACTGCGCCACCAGAGATCAAAAGCCTCTACTTCCTGTTCCAGCAAGCCCTGAGCTTCCATTGCCATTTTGCGGCGGCTTTCGTGATTTTGAGCTACCACTGCTTTCAAGTCGTCCACATTAAACGATCGCACATTAGCGAGTTCATTCGCATCCGAGTCAATGTTGCGTGGCACAGAAATATCCACCAACATCAAAGGGCGATTCGGGTCTAAAACAGCTTCCAATTTAGCTTTATTTAACAGTGGCTCGGTAGCTGCGGTACTGGTAAAAACCAAGTCAGAACTGGCAATTATCTGCATCATTTCCGAGAGCTGATACAGGTGCAATTCAGCATCTTTAAACTGACCGGCCAACTCTAGGGCGCCTCGCACAGAGCGGTTGACGATCGAAATATGGCTAGCTCCTTTTGAGAGCAAATGCTGCACCAAAAGCCGCGACATTTTGCCAGCACCAATAATTGCAATTTTGCTGCTTGCTAAATGCTGACCCTTCATTTGAGCCAATTCTGCCGCCGCCGAACTAATCGAAACTGCACCGGTACCGATGCTAGTTTCCGTGCGAACTCGCTTCCCTGCTGTGAGAGCTTGCTTGAACAAGCGCTCTAAAATTCTGCCTACACCTTTGTACTGCTGGGCAAGTTTGTGAGTTTGTTTCACCTGAGCCAAAATTTGTCCTTCTCCGAGCACCAAACTGTCGAGGCCAGAAGCCACTCGCATTAAGTGCATCACCGCATCTTCGTGCAGCAAAATAAACAGGTGAGGGCGCAAAGACTGCAAAGGAACTTTACTGCATTCAGAAAGGAACTGAATAACCTCTCGCACACCAGGTTCCGACTCGCTGGTAACAATATAAATCTCTAAGCGGTTGCAAGTGCTGAGGATGGCAACCTCTTGAATGTGCGGGTAGCCGCGCAATTGGGCGATCGCTGCTTCAACTTTCTGTTCTGGAATGCTCAGTTTTTCGCGAACTTCTACCGGCGCTGTTTTGTGGCTGAGACCTACGACTGCAATATTCATATCTGTGATTTGTCACTATTTCTTTCTTAGTTGTTAACAGTCACCTGTTATTAGTTCTTAGTTTATCGCTAATTGCTAATCATCGGTGACTGTTAACCGTTAACTGTTAATTGTTAACATTTAACTGTTAACCACTAACTAATCACTAATTCAATTGCAGAGATTTCGGCTGGTCAAACATATGGATTGTATCCACAAACCGAGCAGTTTTCGACTGAGAAGAAATTACCAAACTTTCAGTGCGAGCGCCGCCGCCAAAGAAGCGAACTCCATCCATCAGCGTTCCGGGAGTAATCCCGCAAGCTGCAAACAGAACTGTTTCTCCAGATGCCAACTCTTCAGCATTGTAAATCTTGTCTGGGTCTGTGATGCCCATGTCTTTAAGTCGAGCGATATTGCTCTCTTTGCTTTCACCGATCAAACCAGTTTTTACAACAGCCGGATCGTAAATTAACTGCCCTTGGAAGTGACCGCCCAAGCAGCGCATTGCTGCTGCAGAAATCACACCTTCGGGTGCAGCGCCAATACCCATAAGTGCGTGGATGTTGGAACCAGAAAACGCGCAAGAAATCGCTGCCGAAACGTCGCCGTCGCTGATCAGCCGAACTCTTGCACCCGCTTGCCGAATTTCATTAATTAAATCTTTGTGTCGGGGGCGATCCATGACCACCACCACCAAATCTTCAATACTGCGGCCGAGACAATCAGAGATAATTTTGAGGTTTTGAGTCGGCGTTTTGCGAATATCTACATGATTCTTAGCAGCCGCGGGAGCAGCCAATTTGTTCATGTAGAAATCCGGTGCCGCAAACAAACCACCTTTTTCAGAGATTGCCAAAACTGCCATCGAACCGTTTTGACCGTAAGCAACCAGGTTAGTACCTTCGCAGGGGTCAACAGCGATGTCAATTTCGATCAATTCATCTATGTTGCAGACATCTTTGGCATCTTCGCGGGTACAAATACCTACTTGTTCACCGATGTAAAGCATGGGTGCGTCATCGCGTTCGCCTTCGCCGATCACGATGCGGCCGCGCATATGAATTTTGTTCATGCGCTCCCGCATGGCTTCTACAGCCACTCTGTCGGCTTCATCTTTCTCGCCTTTGCCCATCAAGCGAGCGGAGGCGATGGCTGCCTGCTCAACTACTTCGATAATCTCTAAACCGATTACATTGTCCACGAACTAGATCCTCCCAACTGCTGATGCGTGCCTTGTGCTCTTTTGCACTCCCAGCCATCAAGTTTATCAGAGGCGGGGATCTGTGCGAGCGCAAGCAGTTGCTTAGTTTGTGTTAACTTTTGCTTCTTTGATACTGGGGCTGGAAAATCTGAGTCACACAAGCTCAAAGATCCGACCAAGAGGGCCGGCACGGGGAGTAGGGGTAGCACGGCCCCTACAAGAGAATGAAACAGCCCTGCCGTCTGAGGGCTAAATCGCGGACTCCAGAGGCTCTGCGGCAGCGATCGGCTGTTTCAGGCAACTTGTCATCCCGAATGCCGTTAAAGGTTTTATGATTAGTTTGCGATCGCACGATTTCTCAGAAACCGGGTTGCTAAACCGGATTTATCGTTACTAAACCCAACATCTTGGTAGAAAGCGGGTTTCTGAGGGTAAGTCCTAATGATGATCACAAATCAAATGGACAGCCCCAAATCGCGACGCAGTAGACTTTATCAGCGGGAAGGAATAAAAAATGATGATGAAAGCCCAAGATATTATGACAACAGAAGTTGTTACCATTCGCGGTTCAGCAACGGTAGCTGAAGCGGTGGCGATGATGAACGATTTATGTTTGCGTGCGTTGATTGTGGAACGTCGCCACGAACAAGATGCCTACGGCATTGTGACAGAAACGGATATTGTCTATAAAGTAGCAGCCTACGGAGTAGACCCGAAAAAAGTCCGCGTCTTCGAGATTATGACCAAACCGTGCATTACGGTCAATCCTGACTTGGGGGTGGAATATGTGGCTAGGTTGTTCGCGAATACCCGCATCCGCCGGGCGCCTGTGATTAAGGACGAGCTAGTGGGCATTATTTCGGTCACGGATATCTTGACAAAAAGCGATTTCCTTGAGAAGCCGAAGAGTGTTTTATTTGACGAAGAAATCGAACAGGCGATCGCGGATGCCAGAACTATCTGTGCCGAAAAAGGCGCTACTTCTAGAGAGTGCGCGGTAGCGTGGGATATTGTAGAGGAAATGCAGGCTGAGGCTTCTCACCAGCGATCGATGAAGCTTGAAAAAACGGCTTTTGACGAGTATTGCGAGGAAAATCCAGAGGCTGCTGAAGCGCGGATTTACGACAGTTAATTTAGTTATTAGTCATTAACCATTAGTTATTAGTTATCAACTCTTATTTAGGGAGTGATAACTAATAACTAACGCTCGGAAATAGCTTTTTTTCGGCTCGCCTCACGAAAAATAAAAATCTTAAGTGTTTGGCCCTGTCATACAAAATACGTTCAGCTTATTCCCCTCAAGATCCCGAAAATATCCCGCATAAAACCCCGGCAACGCGCCTCTTGGTCCTGCTGGCCCTTCATCCTTAGCCCCAAGTTCGATCGCTTTGTTATAAACTAAGTTGACTTTTTCTGGACTGTCAACTTGAAGAGCTATCATTACTCCATTGCCAACAGTTGCTGTGTTACCATCAAATGGTTTTGTAATAGCAAGTGCTGGTCCATTGGGAGAAACACTCCATGCGATAAATCCGTCGAATTCCATGAATCTTCGAGCGCCAATTTCAGCCAGCAAAGCATCATAAAACTTGGCGGCACTTTCAATATCGTTGGTACCCAGTGTAACGTATCCGATCATATTTTTTGTCTTCTAACTGATGTTAAGATTTAAAAAATGTTTGAGCAAATAACAACTGAGTTAAACTGCTCCTTAGAAAACCCAAGCTACAACTCAAACATCATTTTACATCATAACTCAAACTATCTCGGTTTTATCCGCTCCAATGATTTATTGTCGATCGCTAATACATTCGGGACTGTCTCTAGTTGGACTATTGACGATCGCACTTACCGCCTTTGCTTTCATCGCTTCGGAAGCATAGGGTTTTAACAAGGGCAAAACTTCCTGAGCATTTTTAACAGCAGGATCTAGCCACTGTTCCCAATCGCTGTCGGGGAGAATTACTGGCATTCGATCGTGCAGCGGCTGCACTGTTTCGTTAGCAGCGGTAGTAATTATACTGCAAGATACAATGTTTTCTTTTTCAGGAGATTCCCAATTTTCCCACAAACCGGCAAAAGCAAAAGGTTCGCCGTCTGCCTTTTGAAAATAGTAAGGCTGTTTGTTCTTTCCCTGCTG
Organism: Microcoleus sp. D3_18_C4; assembly: GCF_036702355.1. NCBI lineage: Bacteria > Bacillati > Cyanobacteriota > Cyanophyceae > Oscillatoriales > Microcoleaceae > Microcoleus > Microcoleus sp. D3_18_C4. The sequence continues at coordinate 30,510 of NZ_JAUBTF010000016.1, read as the reverse complement.
TTGCCATTCGTAGAAACCGTCAGCGACTATCAAACATCGCCTGTGCTTAAGGGCGCTGCGAAAAGCAGGTTTTTCGGCTACAGTTTCCGATCGCGCATTGATCATCTTGCTGCCTATTTTCATGTCTTTTGCCCAACTTGGAATCAAACCCCAGCGCATAAATTGAAACTCTCGCTGCATTTTTTCGGGTTCAACTGTTATTGTGGCAACTGATTGAGTTGGGGCGATATTGTATCGCGGTTTGATATCGGGAACTGCCGACAGTTTGAAGAACTCGGCTATGATTTCACCTGAAGTAGTTAAAGTGTATCGTCCACACATAATTTTATAGTTGGTATTAAGGCGGTTTTTTCTTATTCCGGCAGTTCGACAGTCGGGTAATCCGGCAGTCCGGCAGGGGTTTAAACCCCTGCCTCAAAGCTAAAGTCGGTTAAAACCGACTGGAAATACGATCTCAATATCTATCTATTTTAGTCCTCTTTTAGAGGACTTTAGCTATGAGACAGGGGTTTTTAACCCCTGTCGGACTGTCGGACTAAACCGGGCGGGCGAGACGCCCACCCCACAAGAAAATTCATTCTTTGTGGAACAGGCATCTTGCCTGTTCTTGCGGGACACCCCACAAGAAAATTCATTCTTTGTGGAACAGGCATCTTGCCTGTTCTTGTGATTTACCGTTGGGTGCGGGTGAATTTTCGAGATGGTTGGTTTGAGGCAATTATTGTTGGTAAAACCCCACCCTAAGAGACATTACTCAATTGTGGAACATTCGCAGATAACCATTCGGCGCGCAACTTTTCAATAGCTAATTCTTTAAATTTAGCTTCTACTTCAATCCAAGGAGCTTGATAATAGCAATTAGGCATTTCTGTAATTAAATCGCTGTGGCGCGGATCGGCAAAAAATTCTCTGCCATTCGATATGTGCACTAATTGCAATTCAGGAACAGACCAACTTGTGCGGGCTGCTGCGAGCATTTCGGCAACGCTGGGATCGTCGTAAGTTTCTAAATGTTCGTGAATGACGTGGTGGTGGGCGTCAAAAACCATTGGTACGCCGGTATCGAGACAAACTTCTAAAATTTCCGAGGAACTGTAAGCGTATTCGTCATTTTCAAAGGTTAAGCGCGATCGAATTGATTCGGGTAAATCGCGGATGACTGATTTGAGCTGGGAAATGCGATCGCTCTTGCCGCCGTGAATGTTCATCAATGCCTCTGGCGATCGGGGCTGTCCCAACATATCTAAAATTAAAGCATGAGCCGCGAGAATTTTAATGCTGTTTTCAACTACAGAAAGCTTGTCGGAACTGAGGACGACAAATTGATCGGGGTGGAGTACCAAACGGATGTTGAGGGAAATTGCGCGATCGCCCGTAGTCCGCAATTCTTTACTCATGGAGTGTAGCACTGCTTCCCCCAACTCTGTATCTGCAAAAGGGAACAGTGCAGAAGTCATGCGGTAGAGCTTAATTTGATTAGCAGAACAGAAGTCGATCGCTTTGTCAAGCCGCTTTAAGTTGTCTGTATAAAGCTCGCGCAATACTGTTTCTTGTTCTGTTTCCGAAAGCTGTAAAAGTCGCTTCCTCGTCACAGTGCGAAAGCGAACTGCATCGGATGTTGTAATGCAGACTAACCCCAATTCCGGCAATTTGTCCTTTTCCAATACTTGGTTAATCCCGCTCATTTATCAATAATTCCTAACTTGAATTTTAGGTTAAATAGTTTTGTCGTCAGGATTTTAGTCCTTTGTTCTGAAGCTGTGATATCAATTCCGGTTGTATCGGAATGATTCAACCACAGAGGGCACAGAGGACACAGAGAAAGAGAAGAGAGAGATAATAATTCCGATGTCAACGGATTTGATATGAGGTACTACTGAACCTGCCCCAATAGTCCGCCAGAGATTTAACTCCTTGGCGGACTCTGGAAGTGCAAGATGTAATTAGTACAAACCTAATTTTTATCAAACCTCTAATCAACGGCGTCGCAGCTAGCATATCGATGACAATTTAATCGATATAACTATTGCTGTTCTTCGCCAGACTCAGCCTCTTCGTCGGGCCGCGCGGTGGCAACAGGATTTTCCATTGCTTCGTTATGGAACGGATAACCGGATGTTTCTTGATTTAGCGGGTCAGCGGGTTGGTCGTCAGGGGATGTAATTTGACCGTTAGTATTGGTATTGGGTTTTGTGGAAGAGCCTTTATGGCTGGCGTGACCGCTACTCATCTTTTTTTCCTCAATTAGGTTTATGGAACAATTTCTAGCTTAGACTTAGCGGCTGCGGGCGATCGCCTATCTTAAGTCAGAGATGTTGATTAATAGTTGAGGATGCTATAGCCTTTCTTGGCAACAGTGCGGTAGATAGGAAAACCGCAGATTAAGGCAGATAAACACAGATTAACGCCGATAAATTCAAGATATCTCTGCGAATGGCAATCCGATCGGGAATTGGTCGCCTGTGTACCTCACGAAAATTGATAAAGGCTATATATCTCATGATTTTCCCCCTTTCTCCTTGACAATTAACTCCGCAAACGCCCCGATCGCATAATGCTAATAACTAACCACAAACCCAAAAAACTCGCCGCCCCAAACAAACCCGTGCTCAGAAAAGATAGCTGAGGAGTTTGTGCGTTAGAAGAAATAATTGCCGCCCCCACAATTAGCGAACCCACGACAATACTAAAAGAAAGTCGGTTCGCAGAATCCCCCAGAGTGCGACGCAGCGGGTCGAGTTCTTTTAGGGTCAAGTTCCACTTCAAAGTTTCCGAAGTAACTCGGTCTAAAAGCACTTCCACCTGTCGCGGAGATTGCAAAGATAAGCTTTTGAGATCCAGGGCAGTTCTCAGCAGAGCTTGGATCGGATCGTCTCCTAATAACTGACGCCGAAACATATCGGTCATCAGCGGTTTGACCTGCTCTACAATATTAAATCGGGGATTAAAAGAGCGCGCCAGTCCCTCCAAATTAGCTAGAGTTTTTGCATACAAACCGAGATTGCTGGGCAGTCGAATTTTATTTTTGCGGGTTATTTCCAGCACCTCATAAAAGATTTCCGACAAGTTCATTTGCGACAAGCTGACATTGTAATACTTGCGGAGCATTCGAGCTAAATCGTTCTCTAGATTAACTAGACTTGTCGGCTGAGCAAATTCGGCCATTTCTAAAGTTAATTGAGCGCAGCGCTGAGCGTCTAAATCGACAATTGCCAGCAACATTTCTGTCAAATTCTGCTGAGTTCGCGGGTCTAATCTGCCGACCATGCCGCAGTCCAGCAAAGCTATCCGGCCGTCTTTGAGATAAAATAAATTGCCGGGATGCGGGTCTGCGTGAAAGAATCCGTCGATGTACAACTGCTGGAAGAAAACGCGGCAAAGCAGCGTTGTAATTTCTTCACGTTCGGCATTTATATCTCCTTTGTGGCGAATTCCTTGCAAGTCGCCTAACAAAATTGGGACTCCGTTCAGCCACTCCATTACTAAGAGTTTTTTTGTAGTCAACTCCCAGTTAATTTCTGGTAGGACAACTTGTGTGGGGTCAAACCATTTACTTTTAGATAAATTGCGGCGCAGTTCGTCTGTGTAGCTGGCTTCTTGAATGAAGTCTAATTCTGCACGCAGGGCGATCGCAAATTCTTCTGCTAGGGCGACAATATCGTATTGTTGACCGAAGTCTGTGAGCATGACAAGTTCTGCCAAACCTCGGAGCACGGCGATGTCTTGTTCGATGACAATCTCAATACCGGGGCGCTGAACTTTGAGGGCGACTTCGCGACCGTCTTTTAAAGTAGCTTTGTGGGTTTGGGCGATCGAACCTGCGGCGACGGCTTGAGTGTTAAATTTAGCGAAGGTATCTTCGAGAGATTGTGTGAGTTCCTTGCGGACGATAAATTCTACTTCCGACCACGGTACGGGCGGCACTTCCGCTTGTAGGGTGGAGAGGATTTCGATGTAGGTGGCTGGTAAAAGGTCGGGACGGGTGCTCAGCAATTGTCCCAATTTGACAAATACTGGGCCTAATTCGACGAGGATGTTGCGGAGAACTGCTGGAGTTGGGAGACTGGGTGCGTCGGTTTTGCGGCCGGTTAGGAGGCTTTTCATGTAGTCCCAACCGTTGCGGAAGACGACCTCTAGAATTTCTCCTTTGCGAGAATTGTTTTGAACTAGGCTAAACAAGGGGCCTCCGGGTCGATCGGGTTTAAGGGCTATATAACTACTAGGATAGCGCTGTTGACCGGGCTGACCAGTGTCTTGGGGAATAAATTGGGGGTGGTGGGAATGGGCGTGACAGATTTCGGGTGTGGGGGCGATCGGTCTTTGGCCGTGGCATTGCTCCTCATAGTAATATACAGTTAAAGCAGACATGATATTTTTATAATTAAATTTATTGACTTGAAAAGATGTGTCCAATAATTGAATGAGTAAGTTATTACAAACCCGATTCTCAATGTGTTTAATACCGTATAAGAGACATGATTGCCATCCAATTTCCTACCAACTCGATCGAATTATCCATCAACTTAAGTGACGAGCAATTTTTTGAGCTTTGTCAGCACAACCGCGATTATCAGTTTGAACGTACAGCATCAGGGGAATTAATTATTAGGCCACCGACAGGCAGTGAAACTAGCAAGCGCAATATGGATCTATCGTATCAACTTCAAGCCTGGAGTCGGCAACATAATCTAGGAGTTGCCTTCGACTCTTCGGGAGGCTTTACACTCCCCAATGGGGCCGATCGCTCTCCTGATGCCTCTTGGGTCAAAAAAGAACGCTGGGATGCTTTAACACCGGAACAAAAAGACAGTTTTGCTCCTTTGTGTCCTGATTTTGTTGTTGAGTTGCGTTCTCGGACTGATGGGTTGAAAAAAATTCAAGAGAAAATGCAAGAATATATAGATAACGGTGCTAAATTGGGTTGGTTAATTGACAGGCAAAATCGGCGGGTAGAAATTTATCGCCCCGGTCAAGATGTTGAAATTATCGAAAATCCTGCCACTCTATCAGGGGAAGATGTACTGCCTGGTTTTGTGTTGAATTTAGAAGAAATTATGTAAATAAAGTAAATAGTAAGGCACAACACAGATTCAAAAAGGAATGCCGGGATCAACAGTGATGAATAGTTGGTGTATCCGCCATCAGAATCCGTGTCGTGCGGCCTCATCTCACCTTCACAGCAAATCTTTCAATTTCTCATCTTCTCCCAACACCTTAATTACCTGTTTAATCTCCTGCGTCCTGTCCTTTTTCACAATCAAAGTCACATTGCCATCTCTGACAACTACCACATCTTCTAAACCAATGGTGACAATCACCTCATTCTCATCGGCTGCATAAAAAATGCCGCCTTTGGTATCAATTCCGACGTGTTTTGCTAACTCGACATTGGGTTTATCTCCTTGCAGCAAACGACCGATCGCATTCCAATCTCCCAAATCGTCCCAGCTAAAGCCTACGGGCAGAACACAGGCTTTTTGCGTCTTCTCCATCAGGGCGTAATCTATGCTAATTTTGGGTAATTCCGAGTAAGCCTGCGCGCCTTTTGCTTCCAAAGCTGCCATCATTTCCGGTACATGATTTCGCAATTCTGTCAAGACAGTTCCAACTCGAAAGACAAAAATTCCGCCGTTCCAACTAAACTTGCCGCTGGCTACAAATTCTTCAGCAGTTGTGCGATCAGGCTTTTCCGTAAACCTCGCCACTCGATAAGCCGGAAAACCTCCAAAACTGCCAATTTCCTCGCCTTGTTCGATGTAGCCGTAACCAGTCGAAGCATAACTCGGCTTGACTCCCAAAGTGGCGATCGCATCCTGATTTTTCGCCAACTCGGCCGCCGCCTCTAAAGTCTTGATAAACTCCTGTGGTTCCCCAATCCAGTGATCCGCGGGGAAAAAACCAACAACCGCATCCTCACCGTAACGCTTGCCAGTTTCTATAGCAGTCCAGGCCACCGCTGGCGCAGTATCCCGCCCCTCCGGTTCCGCCAGCAAATTTTCCGGTGGTAACAGCGGCAACTGTTCGCGAACCCCCGCAGCCAACATTTCCGACGTTACTACCCACAAATCGTCCCAACCGTTACCTAATGTTAATAGTCGATCGGCAGTTGCTTGCAGCAAACTCTTGCCGCTACCGTCGAGACTCAAAAACTGCTTGGGCCGCTGTTTGCGACTCAGCGGCCAGAAACGTTCGCCTTTACCGCCGGCGAGAATTACGGGAATTAAGGTTTTGGTCATGATTTGAAGTTAAAGGGTTCTGATCTATTTTGCCTGACACTTGAGGGATTGAAACGATCGTGATATAATTGATAAAACTTATTAATTGTTGGCAGCGTGGCGTTAAGGCGCTAAGCTTTTTATTTAGTAGAAATTTTAAAAATTCCTAGGATGGATTTTGGGTTATCTTGTCAATCCAATTAGCATAAAACGATACCCGCGTGTCGCCGGAAATTTCCCCGAAACTGCCATTGTCGTCAATTTTATCAATATCGGCGATGTTTGTTTTGAAAAATCCCCGATCGCTATAACCCCAAGAACTAATCCCCGCAATCTTGCCCTCGACAAACGAAGGCCCGCCGGAATCTCCGCTAGCCGTAGCTATCTCATTTTTCCCCAAACCTCGATCGCGCAATCTCGGAAAATGCCTCCCCAAAGCATCGTGTTCGCTAGTTCCCGCATCAAAATCAAAGATTAATTGACTTCCCAAAACCAATTCCGACATATCTGATTCTGTAGCATCTTTCAAAACATCAATTAAAGCATCATACCGATTCTGTCCGCTATATCTTTTCGCCTCAGAATTAGAATTTTCATCTTGTCCCTTTGCACCTAACCCTATATACCCGTATCCTACTTTTGTCAATATTTTACCGACTTCATTTTTGTTTCTATTTATCTCGTACTGTTCGATCCTTGGCGGCACGATCCTTTTCAGCTTTAAAATAGCAATATCGTTGCCAACTTCCGATTCGTAACCAGTCCAGCCCGGATGGATATAATATTTGCTAACGGGGATGCTAACTTCACCTCTAGGCAATTTAAAAATTGCTTTAATTGCCGTTTCAGCAGGAACCTTAACTCCGCCTTCATTCAGACAGTGGGCCGCCGTGAGAAGGTACAACCCTCCCGTTAGCAGCGAACCAGTACAGGAAGCCGAATCGAGATAGGCGACACCTGTATATTGATTTAAAGCTAAAGGTTTGCGGGAACTGCTGTCAGGAAAAGCGCTAATTATCGATCGCCCGATTTCTGCTGTTTCTAAAACTAACAACACAGTCAAAACTGCCATTAATAAAACTTTGATTACTGACTGCATTTTTGATATTGAACTGATTGAATAGCTGTTATATCAAATCCGATACTATTGGAATTAATTTTACCCAGAATCAGGACACGGCAGTGCACTTTCCATACAATTAATCCGGGTATGGGCACGGCACTGCCGTGTCCTCTTATGGCAATATTTTACTTCGATAATTCGACGTTGAGTTCGTTCACAACACGGCGTTTGAGGGGGATTGATTTTTCTCTGGGCAGCAAGTCAAAGACTTTCCGAAAAGCATCATCTACCTGTTCAAATGGTATTTGTCCTTTCTCATTAAAAACGACTTTTCCCGATTGGTCGAGGATGAGAGTTTGAGGTACGAAACCTTCGTAATAATGGCTCGGTTCGGTAAGTTCCGGTGACGGTTGCGGAGGCAAAGAGTCAATGCTTATGGGCATAAAATCGGCTTCGCGGCCGTAAAATTCCTGGAGTTGAGAGACGACGATCGCATATTGCTTCGAGTCGCTGCTGTCATCAGTATAAAAAACTAACAGTACGGGTTTATGGCGTTTGAAAGAATCTACAAGCTTGACTTTAGGAGGAACTAGGGAACCGTTGCCGGCGTAGAGGGCAAAGATTGTACCGTCGAAGCGATCGTCGGTGAGAGTTGCTAAGGCTGGTGGCGTGCCGGTTAGCAGTATCAAGCTAAGTGAGATCGCCACTGTTAAAAGACTGGCTGACAAGATTCGCCTCAGCCAGTGGATGCCAGAAGCAGCAGTAACAATTGAATTTTTGTTCTCAGGAAATATCATAGGTTGTGGGCAGTTGCTGTAACAAAAGCGAAATCAGATGCAAAAACTTTCCTAAGTTTATCAGCAAAATGTAGGCAAATGTTCTTGAGTAGGTTAAAGTAGTTTCGGCTCGACGATCGTAAATTGCTGATAGTGGCGATCGACAAGGCGATTCTACAGACCGAAGATCACTATGTGCGATAGACTTTTCAGGGGCGGACTGGAACTGTCCGCGCCACAATAAAATTTATTTGTGGTGGGGTGGGCTTCTAGCTTCCCAGAAGGGTGCAAGATATTAAATTCAACTGATTACTAGAAACTGACAACTGGGAATTTACAACTAATGATAGCTTTGCTTGATGCACTCCTCGCCCAAACGCCCGCTGCTGATGTTTCCGGGTCTGCTCAAATTAATCTAGTGCAGGCGCTTGTTTTAGGAATTGTACAAGGATTAACAGAGTTTTTGCCCATCAGCAGCAGCGCTCATTTAAAGGTAGTGCCGATCGCCCTGGGATGGGGCGATCCCGGAGTTGCTTATACTGCTGTTATTCAGTTGGGCAGCATTATTGCCGTGCTTTGGTACTTCTGGAAAGACTTGACAAATATAACTGTTGGTGCAGTAGAAGCCTTGGTGCAGCGCAACTACAAATCGCATGAGTTTCAAATGGCTGTGGGACTGGTTTTGGGAACAATACCTATAGTATTTTTTGGGCTGCTAATCAAGGCATTGGTTCCAGATTTTGACAACTCGCCACTCAGAAGTTTGGCCAGCATTGCTATTGCTTCGATCGTCATGTCGCTACTTTTAGCAATAGCAGAAAAAATTGGCAAGCGCAATCGCAATTATGAAAAGTTAACTGTCTTAGACGGTATTTTGATGGGATTAGCTCAAGCAATCGCATTGATTCCGGGGTGTTCGCGATCGGGTTCCACTCTAACAGCAGGATTGTTCATGGGATTGGAAAGACCCGCCGCCGCGCGGTTTTCTTTTTTATTGGGAATTCCGGCAATTACTCTGGCTGGATTAGTGGAATTAAAGGGTAATTTGGGGCAAGGAATCGGCGATGCAGGAGTTGCAGCTTTGATAGTGGGAACGATTTCATCATTTTTGTTTTCTTATTTGTCGATCGCGTGGCTAATGAAGTTCCTGCAAACTCAAAAAACGTGGATATTTGTGTTGTATAGGCTAGCTTTTGGCGTAGCCATTTTAACGGCGCTCGCAGGTGGGGCAGTTAAAAATGCGTAGGTTGTTATAATTACAAGGACAGGCATCTTGCCTGTTCCACAAAACAAGAACAGGCATCTTGCCTGTTCCACAAAGAGTAAATTTTCTTGTGGAACGGGCCGGAGAGCCAGTTCATAAAAAGCTGATTAATAGCTGACAAGCTGTTAGCTTTTAACTCAAAGTGAGCGTCGCCGTAAAGGATGTAAAATGCCCGAAGATAGCGACCGCCAAAATGCACAATTAGCGCTAATTATGCTGCTAGCATTGGTGTAGGGATGTCCTTCTTTATCACTCCCGGAATTGTGGAACAATAGTATCAGATTTCAAACGGCTTTTCGGTTCATAATCCCAGTGCTAATACATGGAAGAGTATCGCAACAAAAGCGATTATTTCCCGCACGTCTGGGTTGATAAAAGAGCGGTGTTGTCCGGGCAGAAACAACTAAGGAATGAGAATTAAATAACTTACAATTTTGATGGTTCTTGTGGGATGGGCGTCCCGCCCAACCCTACTCCCCACAAACTTGTGTAAATTATTTAACTCCCGATCCTAAGCCTGTCAGGAACCCGTCAAAATTTTGAGTTTCATAAATACATATTTTTGATACATCCTCTCACAGCAAAGCTAAATTCACAACCCAGAACTTATCCTGCTTGTAAAGGCGATCTACTTTAGCAAACGGCTAAGCTAAAGAGAGAAAACTAACACTGCCATCAATCTCAAAATGCTACTTGTTACTACGGCTGAACCAATTTCGCTGGTGGCTGATGCAAACGGTGTGATTCGCGTTAGCAGAACCCGCGTCACCCTAGATACAATCATTACAGCTTTTCTTGAAGGCTGCACAGCAGAAGAAATCAGAAAACAGTACCCGTCTCTCCAACTTTCCGATATTTATTGTGCGCTCGGCTACTACTTGCGACACCAATCCGAAGTTAACGCTTATCTGATGGAACTTTAACGTCTTGCCGCAGAAGTTCAGCAGGAAGCAGAAAGGCATTTTAACCCAGTTGGAATACGCGATCGCCTATTAGCAAGACGCGACCAAAAAGGGTAGTATTATATGCTGCGATTCTTGGCAGACGAGAACTTTAACAATCAGATTGTCCGAGGTATTCTGCGGCGGAATCCCGACGTTGAGATTGTCCGCGTTCAAGATATCGGCTTGATCGAAGCAGATGTAGCAATGATGACCAACTTCGCCTACAGACGAATGCAAACAGGTCTTGGGATGCCAGGGTTATTTGAAGTAAGTCGCCATGTTTCCGTAGGTTTGGCGATCGAGGAAATTTTGGTAATAACTGAGTGCAGTCTGGAAGGAGAATGGGAAGGGCAAGTACGATTTTTACCTTTACGCTAAGGAGCTTAGCAAACTTATGTCAATACCGAAAAAAGGAACAAGAAAAATAATTGTTGATGAGGAGGCTTTCATCTGGCTAATCCGAAGACAAACTACTAATACGCAAGCAGAATCCGGCTGCGGACATCTTCATGTTGCTGTCGAACACGCTGAACAACCAGGATCGGTGTTAGTTATCCTCACCGATCGACCTCATCCTCAAGGTTGGAGCCAAACTAACTGTGAATTTATACCGGTAAAACCTCCAGATGGAGCGCCACAAGAGGTAAAAGTATGGCAGATTATTTCCACGCAAGAAGTGAAACCAGTAAGACCCTCTGATGTAGCACAATGGATACGGCAAGCGGTGCGACTCGGATGGCAGCCTCGGCGATCGGGAATCACTTTTAATGTGCAGATTGCAGGAGAACGTGCAGAAAAAATATATTCGAGGGGGGAGTATCGATCGGCTATGCTGAAGACAGAAAATTAACACTACACTCAAACTCAAAATGCTAGTCGTTCCCAGCAGTTAATATTGATTTAGCACAAAAATATATATCCTACACCAACCACCACGATTCGGCTGTCGCCGACGCTAAGCGATGTCTACCGAAACATTAGTTAACTGGCTCGAATCGAGCACCGAATTAGGCATATTATCCCGCGAGATTTTACAGGCGATCGCGGATGAAATGGAGATGTCAACTTTTCCCCCTGGATTTCGAGTGGTAATCGAAGATACACCAGTCACTAATCTCTATATCCTAGAACGGGGACAAGCCGATCGCTATCGCCGCAAACAACCGGGATTAATGTGGGCGAGTAGTTTGTTGCCGGGGGCGATCGTCAATTTATCGGCCCTCCAGCGATCGCAGCCTGCCGATAGTCGAATTATAACTCGGACAGAATGTCAATTTTGGGTAATTAGTGCCGATCGCTGGCCCAATTTGCTAGAAAGATATCCACGCATTACCGAAGCCTACACTCAACGCTTGGCAGCGAAATTAGAACAGTTAGAAGCAGAAATTGCCTACGAACGAGAGCGTCAAAATGCCCTCCGCAGCTATCTAGTACCTAGGGCGAGACGGGGAGTAATTGGCAATAGTCGTTATGCAGTGAAATTGCGCCAACAAATTCGCACGGCATCGAGTGACAGCCGATCGGTATTAATCTCTGGTGAACCTGGTTTAGAAAAAGATAATTTAGCAGCTTTAATTCATTTCGGTTCTCACCGCCGCAGCGAGCCAATTATTCAGATTAAAAGTGCTTTACTTCAGAGCAATGGAGCGGAATTATTCGGGCGGTTGGGCGGCAAACCGGGGCTACTGGAATGGTTGGGGGAAGGGACGTTAATTTTAAATGACGTGCAAGAATTACCCGCTCAATTATGCCCCCAAATTCAGCAATTATTAACCGAGGGAACCTATACGCCAGTTGTCAAGGAAGGACAAATACCACCATCACCGCGTTCTAGTAAGGCCCGGATAATTTTAATCTCAGAAATTGTGCAGCCCAAGCTAGATAAGCTGACACAACACAAGATTAAAGTCCCATCCTTGCGGGTGCGAAAATCAGATTTAGAAGCACAGGTTAACTATTATCTCAACCTCATTTGTCGGAAAAAGAAATTAGTCAAACCCCAAGTTACACCGGAAGCAATTCGCCGCTTACAAGCCTACGATTTTCCAGGGAATTTGCAGGAATTGCAGGGAATGGTCGATCGCGCTTTAGTTCAAGCACAGGGGAGTCAGGTATTAACGGAAGAAGTGTTTTGGGCCCAGGCAGCAAAGAAACAAAAGTTTCGGCTGAATTTATTAAATATTTATCCAAAATTTCGGCAATTTTTACGGAGCGATTGGTATCCCGATCGCGTGAATTATTGGTTTACTACCTGGGTATTTGCATTGGTGGTAATTATCCTCTTTGTTGCTCCCCAAGATCGACAACATAATTTTGCGCTAAATATTTTTTGGGCGTGGTGGTGGCCGCTAATTTTATTATTATTCCCCATCATCGGGCGATTGTGGTGTGCTTTTTGCCCTTTTATGATTTATGGGGAAATCGTCCAAAAACTATCGCTGAAAATTTTCCCTCGAACTCTCAATAAATGGCCGCGCCAACAAGCAGAGAAATGGGGTGGCTGGTTTCTATTTGGACTATTTACTCTGATATTTCTGTGGGAAGAGTTGTGGAATTTAGAAAATACCGCCTCTTTGTCCAGTTGTTTGTTGTTGCTCATCACCGCCGGGGCGGTAATTTTTTCCCTAATCTTCGAGAGGCGATTTTGGTGTCGTTATTTATGCCCGATCGGGGGAATGAATGGATTATTTGCTAAACTCTCAATTATCGAACTTCGCGCCCAACAAGGAACCTGCGCGGCGGAATGCAGCACCTACCAATGTTACAAAGGCGGCCCCGGCTTGGGGGAAGGATTAACTACTAATGGCTGTCCGATTTATTCCCATCCCGCCCAATTAACCGATAATAAAGATTGCGTGTTGTGTATGACTTGCTTGAAAGCTTGTCCGCATCGATCGGTAGAATTAAATCTGCGCCCTCCCGGCATCGAATTATGGACTACCCACGTTCCTCACAGTTATGAAGTTGCCCTGTTATTTCTATTATTAGGCGGTATTTATCTGCATCGCTTGCCGGAGATAAATAGTTGGTTGGGGCTGGGCATCAATTTAGAGCAATTTTTACCTCATTTAGGACTGTCGATCGCAGTGTTAATTATCCCGCCGATGATTCCCATAATGACCTACGCAATCATGCAGGCAATTTATCGATTGGGACAAGCAGAAACCATGCCATTTACCACCTACAAACCCCTCTCATTTGTCTCTCTCGCCTACGGTTATTTACCCTTAGTCTGGGGCGGTAGTTTGGCTCACTATTGGCGATTGGGTTTGCAGGAAGGGGGTCGAGTGATTCCCGTGACTTTTGCCACTTTCGGACAAATTAGAGACGATTTACCTAGTTTTATTGGCGATCCAGCAGTGATTAGTTTTTTGCAAGGTTTAACTTTGATTGTATCATTATTAGTTACAATATTTGTGACTCAAAAAATTGCCAAGCGCTCAATTAAATCTTTGATTCCACAACATTTAGCGAGTTTGTGCCTGATGCTGAGTTTGTGGTATGCGATCGTAGGAACCTGAGAGTGAGTATGCGCGGTCTATTACTTTGAGTTTTAATTGTTTACTCGCTCTGACCAATTTAAGAGCAGGCTTCTTGCTGACAGGTACAGCAAAACACCATTACAAAGATGCCAGAGGAAATGAGTCCCTGTTGAAAAGAAAGGGCAAATTGCCCGATCGAGGGTACGGAATGCAAGGGCGAATAGGAATACACTCGTTGCGGCTAAGAGAATAAATGGTTCGCGCTTTTGCTGTCGATAGTGGTAAAGTCCAAGTCCCAGCAAAACCAAAAATGCAGGAGCATATGAAAGAGAACCATTGAGAACATTTGTAAATTGCTTGCTAACATTACTAACAAAGAAGAATCCTGCCAGTAATACTCCTGCATATCCTCGCTCCATCCTAACTACCCGACGACTGTAAAGCCAGATAAAACAAAGCTGAAAGAGCAGAATAGGAATCACATCTAGTAAATTTGCCCATCGCGTTGCAAATGTATGAAACAGGAAACTTCCGATACCAATACTGGTGGCTAAAGCAATCAGTATCCAAATACCAGGTGATATTTTGTAGTGTCGCCGAGCTAATTGCCAAATAGCCCATGCTGCAATAATGAAAGACACATTGGAAATAGCATTCAGTGGCTCGCTCCCTAAACCAGGAATGAGTCGCTCACAGTAAAGGTCGATATAATCATTCATCGCTCTACCATTGATTTTTTCAAGGTAACTTATAATTGTGTCGCACATGCGGTACAATACACTATCTAATCTAGAATACCGCAAGTCGCTGATGTATCTAAGCCCCTTCTTACTCCCCTTCAGCATTTTAAACTCAACTAAACCTGTATAATTGAGACAGGTGCATGGGAGATAGTATGAAAATTTATTTACACATTAAAATTTACCAAATTTTTGTCAAAAACACTTAATCAAAGCCAAAAATAAATCAATAAATCATGAGCGAATCCTCAATCAAACCTGCCATAATTACCAAAGTAATCCCCGACAGCATCTGCGCGGAAATGGGATTTGAACCAGGAGACTCAATCGTCGCCGTCAACGGCCAAAAACCCCGCGACTTGATCGACTATCAATTCCTGTGCTCCGATGAATTTCTCGAATTAGAAGTATTAGACACTAAAGGCAAAATCCACAAATTAGAAATAGAAAAAGAGTACGACGAAGATTTAGGATTGGAATTTGAAACTGCTCTCTTCGATGGACTAATTCAGTGCAACAACCGCTGCCCTTTTTGCTTTATCGACCAGCAGCCTCCGGGAAAGCGCGAAACTCTCTATCTCAAAGATGATGACTACCGACTTAGTTTTCTTTATGGTAGCTATCTCACTCTCACAAATCTGACTCAAAAAGAGTGGGACAGAATCGAACAAATGCGGCTTTCTCCTCTTTATGTTTCCGTGCACGCTACCGAACCGGAAGTGCGAATTCGGTTGTTAAAAAATCTCCGGGCTGGCCAGATTTTAGAGCAAATCAAATGGTTTCAAGAACGCCGCTTGCAAATTCACGCTCAAGTAGTTGTTTGTCCCGGTATTAATGATGGCGAACATTTAGAACGTACTTTGTTAGATTTGGCAAAGTTTCATACTGGAAGTATTCCCGCTGTAGCATCGGTGGCTGTAGTGCCGGTGGGTTTAACTCGCTTTCGCCCTGCCGAAGATGAACTGATCGCAGTAACTGCGGAAAAAGCGCGAGAAGTAATCGAGCAAGTGCAGAAAATTCAAGGGCTTTTGAGTACAGGAAAAGGCGGCCGAAAAGCTAAAAAGCAGAATTCAAAATCGCGGTGCATTTGGCTGGCTGACGAGTGGTTTTTAATAGCTGGTTTAGATTTGCCGTCGGCTGCTGATTACGAAGATTATCCGCAAATAGGTAACGGTGTCGGTTCTATCCGCCAGTTTATCCAGCAGTTTGAAACGGCTTTTGAGAAGCTGCAACCGATGCCAGTCGAGCCTGCGCGCAAGTTAGTTTGGGTGGTGGGGAATGCTGTCGAAAAAGCTTTTGAGCCGATCGTACAACAACTAAACCAAATTCCCGGCTTGTCCGTCAACATGGCAGCTTTGTGCAGCCACTACTGGGGACAAACTATCACTGTTACGGGTTTGCTCACCGGGCAAGATTTACTCGAAGCTTTGCAGGGGCGAGACTTGGGAGATGGCATCCTGCTGCCGTCGGTAATGCTAAAACAGGGGGAACCGCGTTTTCTAGACGACATGACCCTCGAACAGCTCGCTAGCTCGCTGAAAACCCGGATTTTGCCCGTGAGCGGAGTAGAGGAACTAATCTCGGCGGCGATCGGTCTGGCAAATGCTGAGGTTGAATTCTAAATTTAGAATCGAACATTCAAAAGCTAAGATGAGTAGGGTAATTCTGACTTGTAACTGGAGAGTTCAGGCTACAAACTAGAAACTTGAAGCCAAATCTTGCTCTAAAATTGTCTCTAGAATTGCAGACTAATTAAAAAATTATGCGTGTTTTTCATCAAATCGTGGTAGTCGGAGTGGGCGCTGCAATTACTTTCAGCAACGCCGCACAGAGTGCTTCAGCACAGCCTCCGGCTCAATCTCAGGACAGTTTGGCCCGCTTCAATCAGCTCGAATTAGGGCCCATTATTCGATCGACCTCGAACACAGCGGCAGAATCAGCATCACAGGCCGAACAGTCGATCGCCCTTAATCCTCAAACCTCCGAGTCTCAGCAACAAGGGGGAGTCAAGATCGCATCAACTCGAACCCAGCCCGAGCAAGCATCAAAGCCTCAACAGGCTGCTCCGGCTGCCCCATCAACTCTGTCTCAGGGCGGTTCCACACCACTAAGAGGTTTGGAACCGACAGAGGTTCAGCAGCCTCCCCCGAACCCTCCCAACAATGTTCCTGTGCCCAGTTCCCCAGTACCAATTCTCCGGGGCACTCCGAACGAAAGTTTCCCCCCTGTCCCTCCGAGGGGCATTTTAGACACCAAGCCTCCGGCTTCCCTAGAACCCAACCCGAATCCGCTGCTGTTTCCGACAAACCCGGAGGATGTCAGGATCGAGCAAACTGAGTCAATTACCTTGCAGCAGGCGATCGACCTAGCCCGCCGCAACAGCCAAGTTTTGCAAATCGCCGGACAGCAAGTGGAACAAAGCAGAGCAGCTTTGCGCGAACAGCAAGCTGCTCTTTATCCAGACCTGAATTTTCAAATGGACGCCAGCCGTTCTGTGACTGCCGGCGGAGAACTTGGAATCCGGGCTGGGCAGCGCCGCCTCAACGCTCTGGCTAACCGAACCGGGCAGCCCGCTGAGCAAGCCGGCACAAATTTCGGTAACAACAGTCTCAACAGCACTTTGCAGTTGAGCTATGACATCGATTTGTTCGGAAGGCGACGGGCTAACATCCGCGCGGCAGAGGAACAGTTGCGCCTTCGGGAATTGGATGTGGAACGCCAAGCCGAGGAACTCCGCTTCGACACTGCTGAGGCTTACTACACCTTGCAAAACGCGGACGGACAAGTTGCCATCCGCCAAGCTTCGGTCAGAAATGCCCAGCAAAGTTTGCGGGATGCCGAAGCCCTGGAACGGGCAGGGGTAGGAACCCGGTTTGCTGTGTTGCAGGCTCAGGCAAATTTGGCTAACGAAGTGCAACAACTGTCAGTGGCCCGTCGCGATCAGCGGGTTGCCCAGCGGCGACTGGCTGAGATTTTGAATATCAGCCAGTCGGCGAACTTGACGGCGGCTGATCCGGTAGAGCAAGCGGGCTCTTGGAGGCTGTCTTTGGAAGAGAGTATCGTGCAGGCTTTTAAGAATCGCCCCGAGTTGGAACAGCAGTTGGTGCAGAGGGATATCAGCAAGCAGCAGAGGCGATCGATTCAGGCGGGGCGTTTGCCTCAACTGAGTGTTGGGGGTAGTTACAACGTGCTGGGACAAGACCCTGATAACCCCGATCCGTATACTGCTCGCGGCTGGGCCGATGGTTATTCGATCCGGGCGAGTCTGACTTGGAGTATCTTCGATGGGGGCGCGGCGAACGCGAGGGTAAAACAGCGGGATGCGGATATTACGATCGCCGAAAGTCGATTTGACCAACTCCGCAATCAGGTGCGCCGGGAAGTGGAACAAGCTTATTTTGGCTTAGAGTCGAGTTTTGAGAATATCGAAACTTCTGAGGCGGGGGTTTTGCAGTCAAGGGAAGCTCTGCGTCTGGCGAGACTGCGGTTTCAAGCTGGTGTGGGTACTCAGACGGATGTGATTCAGGCGGAAACTGATTTGACTAGGGCTGAGAGAAACCGATTGTCGGCAATTGTCACCTACAACCTGGGACTTTCGTCTCTTCAGCGGGCTGTGAGCAATCTGCCCACTAATAACCTCTCGGATGCTCCTTGAGATTGGGTTGGGGGGAGCTTTAATTACCAGATCAATTGGACATCCTGTATTAAACGTCCGACACATTAGTTAATATTTTGTAATAGAGTTCCATGTCAACTGCGTTAAGGGATCGGCAATGGCCAATATCAAGTTTGTGAAGGAAAATCAGGAAGTCATCGCAGCAGACGGAGCCAATTTGAGGCTCAAAGCTCTAGAAAACCGCATCGATTTGTACACATTTTCGGGAAAGATGATGAATTGCGGGGGCATCGGTCAATGCGGCACCTGCATTGTGGAAATTGTCGAGGGTAGTGAAAATCTGTCGCCCCGCACTGACTTTGAGAATCGCAAGCTCAAGAAGAAGCCCGAAAACTATCGGTTGGCTTGTCAAGCTATGGTCAATGGCCAGGTGAGCGTGAAGACTAAACCGTGACTCTCAGAAGGCAGAAGGTTGATTAACAGAAAGAAAATGCAGAATGCAAAAATTGTGTTTTTTTTCCTATTTCACTGTATAATCACGCTTTTTGCTCGCCTAGGAAAAGAAACTTGGTTTCTAGGACAAATAAGAGATGGGGCAGCGAGGCATCCAAGCAGAAAGAGGGTTTCGACGCTTGTCGGTAAGCTCTTCTTCTGTCTTCGAGTTTGCCTTTTGCCTTTGAGTGATATCCTAGTTGTGTGTGTTTTTCTATTTTCCGATAGAGGCGAGCGTCTTCATGGAAGTTAACGATTTAGGGTTTGTGGCAACCATTCTGTTTGTATTGGTTCCCAGTGTTTTTCTAATCATTCTGTACATTCAAACAGCTAGCCGTCAAGGTAGAAAAGATTAGCAACTGCTGCTATTTCTGTCTGGCTTTGCTGCTTACAAAAAAAAGCGCCAACAGCTTTTTGCTGAGGCGCTTTTTTTGTTAACTGTTGAGTGTTAGCTGCTAACTTGTTAACTATGAGATTCTAGCCGACTGTGCGGGCTAGCAAGACGGGACAGTTGGCATAAACTCGCACGTAGTCTGATAGCGAATTTCCCAGGAGTCGATCGATATCCACAAAGTTTTTGGCAACGCTGGGTCGCCGATCCGGGGAACCGATTACCAACAAGTCGGCATTCAACTCGTCTGCAATCCGACAAATTTCTTCCCCTGGCTTGCCTGTAGCACTCACGCAGCGGTAGCTAACTCCCATTTGTTTGGTTAGTGCTACTGCTGGGGCCAATACAGCGTCTTTTTCAGCACTTGTTGTTAAATCTGTGCTGGATTTTCCCGTCAAATCTTTGGTGACGTGTACTAAAATTATCTCTCCGCCACTGACTTCTTTGACCAAAGATAGCGCAAGCTGTAATGACTGTTTGGCAGATTCTGATTTGTCTACCGCCACCATGACGCGCTTGATTTTTTTGACGTAGATGTCGTCTTTTACTAACAACATCGGTCGGGATGTTAGCTGGAAAACGTACTGGCTGACTGAGTTTTCCAAAATCGATTGCAGCCGTCCGAGTCCCCGGGAACCCATAATTACTAAGTCGGATTGTTCTTCTTCTGCGACTTGGCAAACTGTGGTTTTTGGGTCTCCCTGTTTGAGCCGAGGGTTGACTTTGCTGGGATCTATTTTCAAAGACTGGACTGCTTGTGCTAAAATCTTGCCTCCTTCTTCCAGTTTCTCGGCCATGCCATCGGAGGTTACTTGGGGCGGCACGACGTGCAAGACGGTGACAGAGGTTTGTTGCAAGGAAGGGATGTCCATCAACATATTAAACATCTCTTCGCACAAGCCGCGACCGGCGACGGCTACTAAAATTTTTTCTATCATGGTTTTGGCGGTAAAAACAGTTGAGTTTTCTTGTGCGACGTTAAACTAGGCCGTTGGTACTCTAGTTCGTTAATGTTAAGCATAGACCTGAAGTTTGTCTTATGATTTGTAGAAATGTAGCGTTTTGGAACGATTTGTAAAGTGTTAGAGAACGATCGAACTCAACCAGAGCTCGCACCGGCTGGTGCTATTCAAAATCGGCGTGGGATAGACTCTGATGGCTGGTTTGAATATTTGGTGCGAGTTTACCCTCACCATACTGACTACAGCGGTGTGGTTTGGCACGGGACTTATCTGGCTTGGATGGAGGAAGCTAGGGTGGAAAGTTTGCGCTCTCTTGGCATCGAGTATGCGGATTGGGTGGCGCAGGGTTTGGAATTGCCCGTGGTGGAACTTTCGCTGCGCTACCACCGGGCTGTACAAATGGGTCAATCTGTGGCAGTCAGAACGCGGATGGCTGCTACCGAGGGTGTGCGGCTGCTTTGGGATTACGAAATTCGATCGGCTGATACTCAGGAGTTATATGTGACAGCACAGGTAACTTTGGTTGGTGTCGATCGCGACAAGAACAAGATTATCCGGCAATTGCCGCCGGCGCTAAAGGAGGCTTTGACAAGGCTTTCTGTTAAACCTTCAACCTAAGCTGCTGTTAACTATAAAAAATAGTTTTTGCAGCCCTAGTAAGTAGAGTGCGTGACTTTTGAGTCACTCCATTCGTCGCCCAAATTTTCTTTTGTCACGCACCCTACACAACTGCCTTCTGCCTTCATTGGAACTTTTAATAATGTCAAAAAAACTGGGATTGCCAGAGCCAAATATTGAACTTCAGCGCAATATTTTGGAAAAAACCGAGTTAAACTCTGCCTTAACAACTGAAGACAAAATTCTTGTTTCGGGAAAGCCAGACAGTTTAAAAAACGGTGAATTAGCTGACAGTCCAGGCAAAATTTGGGCGATCGCATCGCTGTCGGCGGCGCTGCTAGCGGTGTCGCTGGCGGCGATTTTTATTAGGTTGAGCGAACGGGAAATCAGCCCGAATGCTACTGTTTTTAACCGTTTGTGGATAGCAACTGTGGTATTTGGAGTGTGGAATGGTGCTGATGCTGCGCGTCGCCGAATGTCTGGGGGACAAGTTGAAGAGCGATCGAACTACACTCTGCAGGATGTGATGCTGTTAATAGCCGTAGGCGTGGTTTCTTCTGCTTCTGTGGGTTTCTGGGCCTGGTCACTGAGTCAGACTAATGTCGCTAATTCTACTGTACTGCGAAACTTAACTCCTTTATTTACTACTTTGGGGGGATGGCTGCTGTTGGGGCGACGCTTTGACAACAGGTTTTTGGTGGGACTGGCGGTGGCTTTGTCTGGCGCAATTGCGATCGGAATCGACGATTTGCAAACTGCGGGAGACAATCTTGTCGGCGACGTTGCTGCTCTTTTATCGGCGATGTTTTATGCAGGAAACCTGCTAATTTCCGAACATTTGCGAACCAAGTTTCCGGCGACAACTATATTGATGTGGCGCTGTTTTATGGGCAGTATCTTGGTTTTGCCACTGGTTCTCCTTGCGGGCGATCGAGTTTTCCCTTATTCTTGGGAGGGATGGCTGACGGTAATTGCTTTGGCCGTGGTTTGCCAAGCTTTTGGTCAGGGACTGCTTATCCACAGTCTAGGTCGTTTTTCGTCGGAATTTGTAGCTTTTTTCCTGCTCCTAGAACCGGTAATTACGGCTATTATGGCTTGGGTGCTGTTTTCGGAAAGTTTGAGCTTGTTTAATTGGTTTGCTTTTTCTGTGGTTTTGGCGGGAATCTACTTGGGAAAATCTAGCAGTTCGGTGGCTAAAAAATGAAACAAAAAGGAAAAAATACTTACAATGACTCCAACATCAATCAGCCTGAATAGCTGGTCTTATGACTTTAGTTTGCTGCCTCAATATTTGGAGGTGCTGTTTGCTAAATTGCGGATTGCGGTGGTGTTCGCCGGCGACTGCGATCGCCCCGGCTCAGTGATTTACAAAACTCACAATCCCCGCGCTTGGAAGAGTTACGAAATCGTCGCCCGCGAGATTGCTACAGCCTTAGCAGAAATTGGCTTTAAGCACGTCTTTGTCCTACCTGATGACATGAACTTGCCGGAACAACTCAAACAAAAAAATATCCATTTAGTGTGGCTGAATACTGGCGGAGTCCAGGGCTACAATCCTGTTTGTCACACTCCCGCATTGTTGGAAATGTTGGGAATGCCTTATGTGGGTCACAATCCTTTAAACAGTTCAACTTTAGATAACAAACACGCTTTTAAACGGGAACTGCAATCAGTCGGAATTAAAACCGCTCCGTTTATGACTTGGCATCCTTCTCAAGGGATTTTGCAGCCTAATTTACATCAGCGTTTTGCCATTGCTTTTGGTGACTATCAAGGGCCGTTTGTTGTTAAACCAGTATCCGGTCGCGCTTCGCTGCACGTTCATTTTGTAGACAAGATTGAGGGTTTGTCTCAGGCGGTTTCGGACGTTCACCGAGATACTCACAATACTGCTTTAATTGAAAAATATTTACCGGGAAGAGAATTTTGTGTAGCGGTTTGTGGCTATGTTACTTATGCTAAAGGCATATTTGATAAAAATACCAAACCCTTTGCTTTTTCGACTGTCGAGCGGGTGCTGGAGCCGCAAGAACGCATCTTTACTTCTATGGATAAAAAGGCGATTACGGCCGACCGAGGACGGTTGATGGGCGGTGAGGAACCTGAACTAAAAAAAGATTTAATTGAGTTAGCTCGAAAAATTTATTGGGAGTTTAGTTTGAACAGTTTGGTGAGGATTGATGTCCGAAGTGATGCTGATGGCTCACTTTATGTTTTGGAAGCAAATCCCAAACCGGATCTGAAACATCCAGGGGAAAATGTGACGAGTTTGGTAGCTTTAGGTTTGGCGGAATACGGAATGAGTTATAACGATTTAATTTTTAGTTTACTGGCGGATAGGTTGGATTATTTGTTGACTCAGCATATCGAAATTATTCCTCATATTGTGGATTTGCTTCATTAATCGGACTTGCAGGGTGCGCTGCACCTTACCTGTAAACAAAACGGATTTGTAAAGAAATATAAATTGTTGAGCCAAGTGAACACAGGCTGGCAAGTTGTGATAGCTTTGAGTAATATCAATTCCGGTTGCACTCCTCATGACAGTTGACAGTTGACAGTTGACAGTTGACGGGCGGGTCGCAAAACTGAATGGTTGATTGTTAACTGTAGACTCGATTTTCTTATTCCGATGCAACCGGAAACGATATAAGATAGCGAGTTGTGGATGTCCATTTTTTTCGTCAGCATCAAAATCACTCAATTTATATTAATTAGATAAAACAAATGGAAGCATTACTTTTATTAATAGGATTTGGAGGCGGGGCATTAGTCTGCTGGCTAATTTTGAATAAGCGAAATTCACGCAATTTGGTGCGGATGCAGGGTTCGCAGGAGGCTATATCGAATTTGGCTGCTCAGTTGGATGCCCGAACTTCGGAATTGCGACAAAAGCTACAGAATGAAAATCAGCTAAATTCTGAATTGTCCCAGTTGCAAAGTCGGTTGGAAACTGTGACTGGCGAGCAAGAATTGTTAAAAAATCAAGTGTCGGAAATGGAAGAATTTTTGGCAGGAATTGCCCAGGATCGATCGCAAATAGATGCTCTGATTGCTGATTTGCAGTTTCAGTTAGAAAATGCTCACCAAGCTGAGTCCCAGTTAGCAGAAGTGGCAGAACTTAAAGAGCTGTTAGAAGTTGCGGAGCAGGAGCGATCGCAGCTTAACGCTCAATTGCTGGAAATGCAAGCAGAGTTAGAGGCGGTTGATGCAGAACGTTCTCAATTTCACGCTCTGCTGTCGGAATTTGAGAGTCAGTTGGAAACGGCTAGCCAAAGCCGATTGCAGGTACAGTACCAGTTGTCGGAAATTCAAATTAAGTTCGATCGCTCGATTGAAGAGCGGCACCAACTTCAGTCTCAACTGTCGGGTTTGCAAACTCAACTGCAATTAGTCGAAGCAGAGCGATCGCAATTTACTTCGGAATTGTCAGAGCTACAAGCTCAATTGGAGAGTGCAGAGCAAGAACGCGAAATACTCAACTCTCAATTGCAAACCGCTCGCGAACAAGCACAGCAACCTCCATTTGAATTATTAGAACTGCAAAGAGAGTTAGAAGCTGCTAATCTAGATAAAATGCAGTTAAACTCTCAAGTTCATGAACTACAACTTCAATCCGAAATGGTTGTTTTAGAGCGAGAGAGACTGCTGTCTGAGTTGTCAGAATTGGAGTCTCAGATACATCGCAAGGAGGAAGATAGCTCGCAACTCCAGTCTCAGTTATCAGAACTGCAAGCTCAATTAGAAACTGCTAACACAGAACGATCGCACCTTTATTCTCAACTCTCGGAATCCCAAAGTCAAATCGAGACAGCCCATCAGAATCAAACTCAACTTCAATCTCAAATCTCCCAGTTAGAACGCCAGTTAGAAAGTGTGCGTCAAACTCGCTCTGAATTAGAATCTCAGCTAGAAACTGCTAACACAGAACGATCCCAACTTTATTCTCAACTCTCGGAAATTCAAACTCAAGCCGAGACAGCTAACCAGAATCAAAATCAACTTCAATCTCAAATCTCGGAGTTAGAACACCACTTAGAAAGTGTGCGTCAAAATCGCTCTGAATTGGAATCTCAACTCAGTTCTCAAATCTCCCAATTGCAAAGTCAAACCGAGACAGCAAACCAGAATCAAAATCAACTTCAATCTCAAATCTCTGAGTTAGAACACCAGCTAGAAAGTGTGCGTCAAAGTCGCTCTGAATTGGAATCTCAGCTCACTTCTCAAATCTCGGAATCCCAAAGTCAAATCGAGACGGCTAATCAGAATCAAACTCAACTTCAATCTCAAGTATCCGACTTAGAAAATCAGTTAGAAAGTGTGCGTAAAACTCGTTCTGAATTAGAAGTTCAGCTAGAGACTGCTAACACCGAACGCTCGCAACTTTATTCTCAAATTTCGGAATTCCAAACTCAAACCGAGACAGCTAACCAGAATCAAACTCAACTTCAATCTCAAATCTCCGAGTTAGAACGCCAGTTAGAAAGTCTGCGTCAAAGTCGCTCTGAATTGGAATCTCAGCTCACTTCTCAAATCTCGCAATTGCAAAGTCAAATCGAGACAGCCAATCAGAATCAATCTCAACTTCAATCTCAAGTATCCGAGTTAGAAAATCACCTAAATATTGTGTATCAAACTCGCTCTGAATTAGAAGTTCAGCTAGAAACTGCTAACACAGAACGATCGCACCTTTATTCTCAATTCTCGGAATTACAAAGTCAAACCGAGACAGCAAACCAGAATCAAAATCAACTTCAGTCTCAAATCTCCGAGTTAGAACGCCAGTTAGAGAGTGTGCGTCAAAGTCGCTCTGAATTGGAATCTCAACTCAATTCTCAAATCTCCCAATTGCAAAGTCAAATCGAAACAGCTAATCAAAATCAAACTCAACTTCAATCTCAAGTATCCGACTTAGAAAGTGAGTTAGAAAGTGTGCGTAAAAGTCGCTCTGAATTGGCATCTCAGCTAGAAACTGCTAACAGAGAACGATCGCACCTTTATTCTCAACTCTCGGAAACTCAAA
The DNA here is from genome assembly GCF_036702355.1 of Microcoleus sp. D3_18_C4. Taxonomy (NCBI): domain Bacteria; kingdom Bacillati; phylum Cyanobacteriota; class Cyanophyceae; order Oscillatoriales; family Microcoleaceae; genus Microcoleus; species Microcoleus sp. D3_18_C4. The sequence goes on along the minus strand of NZ_JAUBTF010000016.1, from coordinate 4,924 downwards.
GTCAAATCGAGACAGCAAATCAGAATCAAGCTCAACTTCAATCTCAAGTATCCGAGTTAGAACATCAGCTAGAGACAGTTTATCAAGAACGCTTGCTGGTAACATCGCAACTTTCCGAAGCGGGCTCACGACAAGCTGAGCATTTTGAGTCGAAGTCAGGGCAAATTAAAGCATCTACTTCTGATCCCAAAGTTTTGAAGAGTCAAAAATTTGTTGTTTCTCAGCAGGGTCAAGGCGATTATACTACTATTAGCGAAGCGCTGAAAAATGCAGCACCGGGCACGCGGATTGACGTGCATCCAGGCGTTTATCGCGAAAGTCTAATTCTCGACAAATCGGTAGAAATTATCGGCAGCGGAGATGTCGATCGCATTGTGGTTGAAAGTATCAACTCAAACTGCATTAAAATGGCAACTGATACTGCTTTAGTGCGGGGTTTAACCCTGAGCGCCACTGGGAAATATTACACTGTCGATATTCGCAAAGGCGAGTTGATCGTAGAAGACAGCGATATCACTTCTGCGGACTATTCTGTGGTGGGAATTTGCGGCCCTGATGCAAATTCTATCCTGCGCCGCAGTCAAATTCATGATGGGGTATGGAACGGAATTTTTATATCGGATAATGGGAAAGCAACGGTGGAAGATTGCAGTATTTTTGACAACGGCAGTTTGGGAATAGGTGTCGGATTGGGAGGAAAATTGATCGTGCGCCGGTGTCGGATTAATGGTAATGAAGGTGAGGCAATCGGCATTTACAGAGATGGCATTGCTACCGTGGAAGATAGCGATTTAACGGGCAATGCTGGGGGTGCTTGGCGCATTGCAGATAACGGATACCTGCGCGGCAAAGGCAATCAAGAATAGAAGAAGGAAGTTCGGCAACGAGCAATGTACAAGATGTAACGGATGTCAGGAAGAGGGAAGTTCGGCAACGAGCAATGTACAAGATGTAACGGATGTCAGGAAGAAGGAAGAAGGAAGAAGGAAGAGGGAAGAAGGAAGAGCAAAGAGGGAAGAGAATTCCCAATTAACGGTTCCCAATCCCCGATTGCCAATTACCAATTACCAATTACCCGTTCTAAATGCCTAACAATCGAGCTGGATTGTGTTTCATCATTAAATCAATTTCGTGCGGAGAAATGCCTTGATTTATCAATTTTTTCACAAATAATTTGTAACCTTCTGCAGGTAAAGGATCGGGTTTTCTTCCCAAATCTGTACTCATAACAAAATGCTCGGCTCCTATTAGTTTAATCGCTGCTGCCATCTTACTAATAGGAACTTGATGCCAGTTTTTGTGTCCGTCATCAGCGGCATTTTCTCCCATCAAATCGTTGACAAATGCGAGTTCTAGAAAAGCTCCCATCTGGGCGGCTGTTTGCATATTTTCTAGGGATAAACCGGGTACATCCGCCATGGCGTGGGTAATCAGGATGTTTTTAATGCTGAGCAGGTTGGCTTCAGCTACAACTGCCATCACTTCTTCTGAGGAAATATGACCAGTTTCCAATACCAAATTCTCTTTAGCTACCATCTTCAACACCGCTGCTGTTTGCGGTAAAACTTTGCCCTTTTCCGCAACTTTAATCCCCCTTCCCGACTTTTGAAAAACCTGCAAGTGATGCTCAGCATCAACCGTTGGCAGCCACACTACTTTACCGTATTTGCCGCCGATGCGGTGCATTGCTTCGACAGCTTGGGGATTAATGCCGCCGACAGCATAATTGAGAACAACTCCTCCGAAAACTTGGATTTCTGGTACTATTTTATTAACCAGAACCGCCCGCGCTGCTGTGCTGGCATAATGATTTTTCAATACCACAGCTTTCATCTTCGCCCTAGCAGCTAATTTCGCTACTTCAAAATCGTCTAATCTGCGAGGAATCACATCAGGAGAAGAATGAATGTGAAAGTCGATCGCACCTTCGATCGTACTCTTTGCCAAATTGACCATCGGCGAATCTCCGACAGCATAAACTGGCAGACAAAACCAATAGCAAACCATCCAAACTAACGTAAAAAAAACAGCTTGCATTCATCCCCTCTTCTCTTCTCGCCTCTGCGTTCTCTGCGACCTCTGCGGTTCATTCCCTCTTAATTCTCTCAAATAAAAGATTTAACCGCATTTGCTAAAGCTGCTGCATTCTCTTCGTGCATTCCCAAGGAACCAGGAATAACTCGCGATTCAACACCGGGTAATTCCGTTAATGCTTCCATTTCAGCCTTTGATTTGGGCGGCGCATTCTCAGCAATTACAACCATCACCGGCACTGCTAATTGTTGAAAATTATCTGTAAATTCCGATCGCACTTTTGCCGGATCTAAACCACCAGTCACAAAGGCAGCGGAACCGTATCTAGCACCGGGTTTTTGCGTCACTTGCCATTTACTTTGGATGAAATCGGGCGTGACTTTAGCTGCATCAACATAGACGTGGCGGCGGTACATCAAGCTGAGGAATGACGGCGCAGTGTTGAGTTTGTATAGGAATTGTCCCAGTAAGGGCGATCGTACTAATTCTCTCACAATTCCATGCCACCCGCTTTGCTGTTTGCTCATCGTCGGCAAAGGCCCGCGCCAAGTCGGCGCAGCTAACACAATCTTTGACCACACATTGGGCTGTGATTGCGCTAACTGCATCACATAACCCGCAGCATGACCTGCCGCAACTACAGCAACCGGACTATTAAAAATTGCCTCAACAAAATTCTTGATAAATTGATGGTATAGTTGCGGTTGATAGTCAGTTCGCGGTCGATCCGATTCGCCAAAACCCGGCCAATCTAAGCTCACAACTTGAAATTCAGAAGCTAACAATTCTGCTAAAGGACGCATTTCTTCTCGCGTCGAAACTGTACTGAAAGCAGGCAGCAGCAATACAGGATTTCCCTGTCCTCTGGTTTCGTAAATAACTTTGATTTGCGTTTCTTGCCAATTCCAGATATATTCTTGAACGGCAGCGGGATAGTTCCCCGAACCTGATTTTGTTAAATTGGTAGTTTGAGTCATAACTTTTTATTCTTTTAATTTGCTTCGGCTTGCTTGCTCAATTCACAAGCAAGCGCCTTATTTTTCATCATTTGAAAAATGTTGTAAAAGCCGTTCGCGCGGGAAGGTGTCAGACTCACATTCAATCCCGTGTCTTGAATAAAATCTGGGGTAATGGTGACAATTTCAGCAGGTGTTAATCCGCTCAAACCTTCCACCAGCAAGCCAACTAATCCTTTGACTAACTGAGCGTCTGAATCGCCCTGATACAGAACTTTTCCGTCTGCCAAATTTGCAGTAATATAAACTTGCGACACGCAGCCAGAAACTTTGTTTTCCGGCAGTTTGTCGCTTTCGGAAAATGCTGGGAGTCGCTTGGCATACCACAGCAGTTGTTCGTAGCGCTGTTTCGGATCGGAGTGTCGCTGAAAGCGCTGGACGATTTTAGCTAGGGCTGCGGGTAGTGCGGTGTTTGTGGACATGATTCACTCGTAGCGGTTTACTGCGTTAATATTATACCTTCAATTGTAGCAGGTAAGGGCGATCGATTTGAGATTTGAGATTTGAGATTTGAGATTTGAGATTAGGATTTATGCATGAGATAGTAGGGACACGGCATTGCCGTGTCCTCATGGGTTTTTCAGACACGATCTTAAACTAAGCAACTGTTCAGGTGTTCTCGAATTTGAGTGGTATCTAAGTTGCGGCCGATGACTACGAGTTGATTGTTAGGTGCGGTAAACCATTCGGAAGCATCTAATTCGTATCTGGGGCCGCTGAGTTGAAAGATGTGTCTCATTGGACTGTCGTTAAACCAGAGAATTCCTTTTGCCCGAAATACATCGAAGGGCATTTTTTCAGTGAGAAATTCTTGAAATTTGCGGACATCAAAAGGTCGATCGCTCTCAAATGATAATGAAATAAATCCGTCGTTATCTAAGTGATTGGAGTGATGTCCGTGATGATGGTGTTCGTGTTCGTGATCGTGTTCGTGTTTTTCCTCAATTTCAAGACTGTTGAAAATATCTGCTTGCGTTAAACCTACACCCAAAATTAAGGGTAGAGGAACTTCACCGTATCGAGAGTGTAAAATTCTCGCTCCTTCCTTAACTGTGCGAATGTAAGATTCTAACTCTTCTACTTTTTCTTGAGGAGCTAGATCGGTTTTGTTCAGCAGCACAATATCTGCAAATGCCACTTGTTTAAAAGCTGCTTCGCTGTCAAAATGATCGGGAGTGAATGTTTCGCTATCGACTACGGTAAGTACAGAATCTAGATTGGTTAAATCCCGCAATTCGGTGCCGACAAATGTCAGGATAATCGGCAGCGGGTCGGCCACTCCGGTGGTTTCAATTACCATGCAGTCGATGCGTTCTTCTCGTTCTAAGACTCGGTAGACTGCATCGACTAAGCCTTCGTTAATAGTACAACAGATGCAACCGTTGCTAAGTTCTACCATGTCATCTTCTGTAGAAACAAGAAGCTGCGAATCGATGTTGATATCGCCAAATTCGTTAACTAAAACTGCTACTTTTAAATCTTGGCGATTTTTGAGTATTTGATTGAGCAAAGTGGTTTTGCCGCTGCCGAGAAATCCGGTAATTATAGTTACTGGCATCCCTTTTTTGGGAAGATCGGCAATTAAATCTGGGGTTTGTACGGTGAGATTAGTCATTGTTATTCATTGGTTAATTGTAAAGGCATTGCTGTTAATTTCCAAAGCCGATCGCACCTCATCGCTGACAGCCCGGTGCGATCGCCTCTGCTAAGATACGGGCGATCGAGCCGATCGCGTACCGAGTCTGATAATCATTCTCACTATACCTGAAAATGCGGTTGCCGCGCAAGCTCTACAATTATAGTAATTTCAAATAAATGTGAGACAAATGCAAGATGATGTAAAATTAAGAAAAATTGTTAACTCGGAGCCGAAA